>NZ_JBXANI010000025.1:0-127714 GCF_058801495.1 Cupriavidus sp. GW822-FHT03E04 | reverse complement strand
AAGTAGGTAATCGCCAGGCTCTCCCTTGAAACCCCCCAGTACGAAAGTACTGGGGGGTTTTGCTTTTGCGGCTGCGGTTTTGCGCGATCAGGCTCTAGCAGCGTCCAAGCCGCCAGCCTGGCGAGCCAGTTGGCCGAAATCGACGTCAAAGCAAGGCCCGAGAGGCCGCCAGACGCCGTTTTAGAGCCTCTGGCGAGCCCCTATAGGGTGAAGGTGTTCTTTATTGAACGCCGACGATGATGGTGCGATCGGGCAGCTTAGCTGGTGCCAGGTCAACGCTCCGAAGTCTGTCCTTCCCTACTTTGCATAGTACGGAAAGTGCTTGACAGCCAAGGAAAGTTACACCATAATCAGAAGTTCACTGCGGAGAGGTGCCCGAGTGGCTAAAGGGGGCAGACTGTAAATCTGTTGGCTTACGCCTACGTTGGTTCGAATCCAACCCTCTCCACCAAGAATTGCAAAGCAGTAGTGAGTACCCGGCAGGTGTCGGTGAAGCAGAAAGCGTGGTAACCCGGCGGGTGTAGCTCAATGGTAGAGCAGAAGCCTTCCAAGCTTACGACGAGGGTTCGATTCCCTTCACCCGCTCCAGATTGCCCGGGTTCTTGCAGTTCTAAAAAGCAGCATTCAAGTTTCGCCCATGTGGCTCAGTGGTAGAGCACTCCCTTGGTAAGGGAGAGGTCGGCAGTTCGATCCTGCCCATGGGCACCAAATACCGCACTAGCAATATCGCTACCGACACAGGAGTCGCGAAATGGCAAAGGAAAAGTTCTCGCGGACTAAACCGCACGTGAACGTTGGTACGATCGGTCACGTTGACCATGGTAAGACCACCCTGACGGCAGCAATTGCTACGGTGCTGGCAGCCAAGTTTGGCGGTTCGGCCAAGAAGTACGACGAAATCGACGCAGCGCCGGAAGAAAAGGCACGCGGTATTACCATCAACACCGCCCACGTCGAGTACGAAACGGCTAACCGCCACTACGCACACGTTGACTGCCCGGGCCACGCTGACTATGTGAAGAACATGATCACGGGCGCCGCACAGATGGACGGCGCGATCCTGGTGTGCTCGGCCGCTGACGGCCCCATGCCCCAGACCCGCGAACACATCCTGCTGGCCCGCCAGGTTGGCGTGCCTTACATCATCGTGTTCCTGAACAAGTGCGACATGGTCGACGACGCCGAGCTGCTCGAGCTGGTCGAAATGGAAGTGCGCGAGCTCTTGTCCAAGTACGAATTCCCCGGCGACGACACCCCGATCATCAAGGGTTCGGCCAAGCTGGCACTGGAAGGCGACAAGGGCGAACTGGGCGAGCAAGCCATTCTGGCCCTGGCCGAACAGCTGGACAGCTACATCCCGACGCCGGAACGTGCCATCGACGGTACCTTCCTGATGCCGGTGGAAGACGTGTTCTCGATCTCGGGCCGTGGCACGGTTGTGACCGGTCGTATCGAGCGCGGCATCATCAAGGTTGGTGAAGAAATCGAAATCGTTGGTATCAAGCCGACGGTCAAGACCATCTGCACCGGCGTGGAAATGTTCCGCAAGCTGCTGGACCAAGGTCAAGCAGGCGACAACGTGGGTCTGCTGCTGCGCGGCACGAAGCGCGAAGACGTCGAGCGCGGCCAAGTGCTGTGCAAGCCGGGTTCGATCAAGCCGCACACGCACTTCACCGGCGAGGTCTACATCTTGTCGAAGGACGAAGGCGGCCGCCACACCCCGTTCTTCAACAACTACCGCCCGCAGTTCTACTTCCGTACGACCGACGTGACTGGCTCGATCGAGCTGCCGAAGGACAAGGAAATGGTCATGCCGGGTGACAACGTGTCGATCACGGTCAAGCTGATTGCCCCGATCGCCATGGAAGAAGGCCTGCGTTTCGCCATCCGTGAAGGCGGTCGTACCGTCGGCGCCGGCGTCGTGGCAAAGATCCTCGACTGATAAGGTCGAACAGCGAATACGGCACCAACCGGCCGTATTCGTTGCCAGAGGGGTTGGCCTAATCGCCGACCCCACAGTTGTTTTAGGGGTATAGCTCAACTGGCAGAGCGTCGGTCTCCAAAACCGAAGGTTGGGGGTTCGATTCCCTCTGCCCCTGCCAATTCAATCAGCCGCGTCGCGATAGAGAGTATCGTGACGCGGCTTAGTCTCGTTTGCGAAACATGGCCAATCCCAACGTCGAAACCGTCAACGCCGCCAGTGGTAAGTGGTTGCTTGGCGCCGCGGTGCTACTGGTGGTTGCCGGCGTCATCGGTTTCTATGCCCTGGCACAGCAACCGTCCTACGTGCGTGGCGCTGCGCTGTTCGGCGGCATTGCGCTGGGCGTGGTGGTCGCGCTGGTATCGGCGCCAGGCAAGGACTTCATCGGTTTCTCCAAGGAATCGTATCGCGAAGTCCGTAAGGTCGTTTGGCCCACCCGCAAGGAAGCCGGGCAGATGACGGGCCTGGTGTTTGTCTTTGTCGTGATCATGGCCGTGTTCCTGTGGTCTGCGGACAAGCTCATCGAGTGGGTCATCTTTTCGCTCGTGCTGGGCTGGAAATGAAGGATAGAACATGACGGATAACGCACAACAGGAAGTCCCCGCAGCTGAATCGCCTTCGTCGAAGAAGCGCTGGTATGTGGTGCACGCCTATTCCGGCATGGAAAAGAGTGTGCAGCGCGCGCTGCAGGAGCGCATTGAGCGCGCTGAAATGCAGGATAAGTTTGGCCGCATCCTGGTCCCGTCCGAAGAAGTCGTTGAAATCAAGGGTGGGCAGAAGTCTGTCACCGAACGTCGCTTCTTCCCGGGGTACGTGCTGGTCGAGATGGAAATGACCGACGAGACCTGGCACCTGGTGAAGAACACCAGCAAGGTCACTGGCTTCGTCGGCGGTGCGCGCAATCGCCCGAGCCCGATTTCCCAGAAGGAAGTCGACAAGATCATGACCCAGATGCAGGAAGGGGTCGAGAAGCCGCGTCCCAAGACGCTCTTCGAAGTGGGCGAAATGGTTCGCGTCAAGGACGGTCCTTTCACCGACTTCAACGGCAACGTCGAGGAAGTGAACTACGAGAAATCGCGCTTGCGCGTCTCGGTCACCATCTTCGGGCGCGCCACTCCGGTCGAGCTCGAGTTCGGCCAGGTCGAGAAGGTCTAAGTGGTTTAAGCGGTTCAGGTTTTCGCGTTTTATGCTGGTCGCAAGGCCAGCGAAAAATGCAGCGGCCAGTCTCGAAAGGGGCTGGCCACAAGAGGAGCGTGAGGCTGGCTGGGGTGGATGAACCATCCCTGCAGCGATAGCGCGCTACGACTCAACAGGATCGCATTCCGTCAGGAAGCGGTCCGGATTGGAGTAAATATGGCCAAGAAGATCATTGGCTTTATCAAGCTGCAAATTCCGGCTGGTAAGGCAAATCCCTCCCCGCCCGTGGGCCCCGCACTGGGTCAACGCGGTCTGAACATCATGGAGTTCTGCAAGGCGTTCAACGCGCAGACCCAAGGCATGGAACCCGGCCTGCCGGTGCCGGTGGTGATTACCGCCTTCGCCGACAAGAGCTTCACCTTCGTGATGAAGTCGCCCCCGGCGACCGTTCTGATCAAGAAGGCAGCTGGCCTGACCAAGGGTTCGGCCAAGCCGCACACCGACAAGGTTGGCAAGATCACGCGTGCCCAGGCTGAAGAAATCGCCAAGGCAAAGAACGCTGACCTGACCGCTGCCGATCTGGACGCTGCTGTCCGTACGATCGCCGGTTCGGCTCGCTCGATGGGCATCACCGTGGAGGGTCTGTAAATGGCTAAGGTTTCCAAGCGCACCGCCGCGAACAAGGCGAAGATCGAGCGCACCAAGTTCTACCCGATCGACGAGGCCCTGGGCCTGGTGAAGGGTTGCGCATCGGCCAAGTTCGACGAATCCATCGACGTTGCCGTGCAACTCGGCATCGATGCGAAGAAGTCGGACCAGGTGGTTCGTGGCTCCGTCGTGCTGCCTGCCGGTACCGGCAAGTCGGTTCGCGTGGCTGTGTTCGCCCAAGGCGAAAAGGCTGAAGCCGCGAAGGCAGCTGGCGCCGAAATCGTCGGTATGGAAGACCTGGCTGAACAAGTCAAGGCCGGCAACCTGAACTTCGACGTCGTGATCGCTTCGCCGGACACGATGCGTATCGTTGGTACGCTGGGCCAGATCCTGGGCCCGCGCGGCCTGATGCCGAACCCGAAGGTCGGTACGGTTACCCCCGACGTCGCCCAGGCTGTGAAGAACGCCAAGGCCGGTCAGGTGCAATACCGTGTCGACAAGGCCGGTATCATCCACGCCACCATTGGCCGCCGTTCGTTCCAGGATGCCGATCTGAAGCGCAACCTGAGCGCGCTGATCGAAGCCCTGGTGAAGTCGAAGCCGGCTACCAGCAAGGGCGTGTACCTGCGCAAGATCGCTGTTTCGTCCACCATGGGCGTTGGCGTTCGCGTGGAACAGGCTTCGCTGTCGGCCTAAGGCTGGCGGCAACCGCAGGGCGGACCCGATAACGTCGCCCAGCGTAAAGAATTGAGGATCCTGGCCCAGGCCGGGATCGTCTCCCGAGTCAGGCGGTGCCCGATAGGACACCGCAGGATGGAGGAGCAAGGCTTTGGGCAGTGGTGCCCGCCGGCGCGCAAGCGCGGAGCAGGCACCGCTGGTTATCAAAGACCGCTGGTGGCGGGTGCGGCCGTAGGTTGGCTGCCTCGCCTTAATCGGACGGAACGTACGCAGCGTGGCTTCGGCCTGCCGCGACGCCTCCCGGCCCACCAGCGCAGATGGCGCACCCGAGGGATTGAAGAATCCGGGCAATGACCCGGGTGATTCGGGCCAAATCGGACGCCGTTCGTTTGGACTGATGTGCGTGCCTCGGACGATCCGGGGGACAAGCATCGTTTTGGAGCTTAACCGTGCCACTTAATATTGAAGATAAGAAGGCCGTCGTTGCTGAGGTTTCGGCGCAAGTCGCTAAAGCCCAGACCATCGTCGTAGCCGAATATCGCGGCATTGCGGTTGGCGATCTGACCAAGCTGCGCGCCAAGGCCCGCGAGCAAGGCGTGTACCTGCGCGTTCTGAAGAACACGCTGGCGCGCCGCGCCGTGGAAGGCACGCCGTTTGCCGGCCTCGCAGAGCAAATGACCGGTCCGCTGATCTACGGTATTTCCGAAGATGCAGTGTCGTCGGCCAAGGTTCTGAACGACTTTGCCAAGACCAACGACAAGTTGGTTCTGCGCGCAGCGTCGTATGACGGCAATGTGCTCGATGCTGCTGCCGTCAAGGCACTGGCCTCGATCCCGAGCCGTGACGAACTGATTGCTCAGCTGCTTGGCGTGATGCAGGCACCGGTGTCGGGCTTCGCCCGTCTGCTGGCTGCACTGGCCGCCAAGAAGAGCGAAGGCGCCCCTGCCGAAGGCGAAGGCGCTGCTGCCGCCGCCGAGAGCGAAGGCGCAGCTGCTTAAGGCGTAAGCCTTTTCGCAGCCTGGCTCATCAAGATCGCATTACCGATACCGAATCACATTTAGCAGGAGTATTCCAAATGGCAATCAGCAAAGACGACATCCTCGAAGCCGTAGGCTCGATGTCCGTGATGGAACTGAACGACCTGGTCAAGGCGTTCGAAGAAAAGTTTGGCGTGTCCGCCGCTTCGATGGCCGTGGCTGCTGCCCCGGGCGCAGGCGCTGCTGCCGCTGAAGAGCAAACCGAGTTCAACGTTATCCTGTCGGAAATCGGCGCAAACAAGGTTGGCGTGATTAAGGCTGTTCGCGAAATCACCGGCCTGGGCCTGAAGGAAGCCAAGGATCTGGTTGACGGCGCACCGAAGGCTGTCAAGGAAGGCGTGGACAAGGCTGCTGCAGCCGACGCCAAGAAGAAGCTGGAAGACGCCGGCGCAAAGGTCGAAGTCAAGTAAGCTGTACTCGCGTGCCTTTTGGCACGCGAATGGGGCTGGCAAAGGGAGATTCCCGGCGCCAGCCTTTTTGCGCTTCTGCGATGTGTGTTTTACTGTGCACTCGGAAGCGTGAACAAATGGCGCAAGCGATGCTTGAGAGCTGGGCGTATGCCTAAGCTTGAGCAGAGGCCAAACATCAGTGGCACACTAGGTGGTTGCTGATGTTTGTCTTCTGAACCGACTGCAGAAGACAAGTTTGGTCGGGTGTCCCCCGGGCCGGTATGACGCATTGCGTCGTTTCTGCCGGCTCGCAGCGTGCGGACACCGTCAGCCAGAGGTTGGTAGCGGCCAACCGCCAAATCCCCTCCCAGTCGCTGAACACCTCAGGTGCTGCGCCAGGTCCAGCCAGCCCTGCGATGATTCGGAGATCCCATGGCGTACAGCTTCACCGAAAAGAAGCGCATTCGCAAAAGTTTTGCGAAGCGCGCGACGGTTCATCAGGTTCCTTTCCTGCTTGCCACCCAGATTGAATCCTACGCTCAGTTTCTGCAAGAGGGTGCGCCACCCTCACGTCGCAAAACCGAGGGCCTGCAAGCGGCTTTCAGTGCAATCTTCCCGATTGTGTCGCACAACGGGCTCGCCCGTATGGAGTTCGTCTCCTACCACCTCTCCAACCCGCCGTTCGACGTCAAGGAATGTCAACAGCGTGGCCTGACCTTCCACTCGGCTCTGCGTGCCAAGGTACGCCTGATCATCAACGATCGGGAAAATCCGGGCAAGGTCAAGGAAGTCAAGGAACAGGAAGTCTACATGGGCGAAATTCCGCTCATGACGTCGACCGGCTCCTTCGTCATCAACGGTACCGAGCGTGTGATTGTTTCGCAGCTCCACCGTTCGCCTGGCGTGTTCTTCGAACACGACAAGGGCAAGACCCACAGCTCGGGCAAGCTGCTGTTCTCGGCACGGATTATTCCTTACCGCGGCTCGTGGCTCGACTTCGAGTTCGACCCGAAGGACATCCTGTACTTCCGCGTTGACCGTCGCCGCAAGATGCCGGTCACGATCCTGCTGAAGTCGATCGGCCTGACGCCTGAGCAAATCCTCGCGCACTTCTTCGTGTTTGACAATTTCACCCTGCAGTCGGAAGGCGCGCAGATGGAATTCGTGCCCGAACGTCTGCGTGGTGAAGTCGCGCGCTTCGACATCGCCGACAAGGACGGCCGTGTCGTCGTGGAGAAGGACAAGCGGATCAACGCAAAGCATATCCGCGACCTGGATTCCGCCGGTACCAAGCTGATCAGCGTGCCGGAAGACTACCTGCTCGGCCGCGTGCTGGCGAAGAACATCATCGACCCGGATACCGGTGAGGTGATTGCCAACGCTAACGACGAGCTGACTGAAACCGTGCTGGAAAATCTGCGCGAAGCCGGTGTCAAGCAGATCCAGACCCTGTACACCAACGATCTGGACCAAGGTCCGTACATGTCGCAGACGCTGCGCGTGGACGACACCGCCGACCAGACCGCTGCGCGTATCGCGATCTACCGCATGATGCGTCCCGGCGAGCCGCCGACTGAAGACGCGGTGGAGGCACTGTTCCAGCGCCTGTTCTACAGCGAAGAGTCGTACGACCTGTCGCGCGTTGGCCGCATGAAGGTCAACAGCCGCCTGGGCCGCCCGAGCGGTGAAGGCAGCATGGTGCTGCAGGACGAGGACATCCTCGAGACCATCAAGATCCTGGTCAACCTGCGCAACGGCAAGGGTGAGGTCGATGACATCGATCACCTGGGCAATCGTCGCGTTCGCTGCGTTGGCGAACTGGCCGAAAACCAGTTCCGTGCCGGCTTGTCGCGCGTCGAGCGCGCCGTGAAGGAACGTCTGGGCCAGGCCGAGACCGAAAACCTGATGCCGCATGACCTGATCAACTCGAAGCCGATTTCGTCGGCCATCCGCGAGTTCTTCGGTTCGTCGCAGCTGTCGCAGTTCATGGACCAGACCAACCCGCTGTCCGAGATCACGCACAAGCGTCGTGTCTCCGCACTGGGCCCGGGCGGTTTGACCCGTGAGCGCGCAGGCTTTGAAGTGCGCGACGTGCACCCGACCCACTACGGCCGCGTGTGCCCGATCGAAACGCCGGAAGGCCCGAACATTGGCCTGATCAACTCGCTGGCACTGTATGCACGCCTGAACGAGTACGGCTTCCTGGAAACGCCGTACCGCAAGGTGGTCGACAGCAAGCTGACCGACCAGGTCGACTACCTGTCCGCCATTGAAGAAGGCAAGTACGTGGTGGCGCAGGCCAACGCGACGGTTGACGCCGACGGTACCCTGATCGACGAACTGGTGTCGTCGCGTGAAGGTAGCGAGCGGGAAACCCGTATGGTCACGCCGGACCGCGTCCAGTACATCGACGTGGCGCCTTCGCAGATCGTCTCGGCCGCGGCATCGCTGGTGCCGTTCCTCGAGCACGATGATGCGAACCGTGCACTGATGGGCGCCAACATGCAGCGTCAGGCCGTGCCTTGCCTGCGTCCGGACAAGCCGCTGGTGGGTACCGGCATCGAGCGTACCGTTGCGGTCGACTCGGGTACTGCCGTCCAGGCAACCCGTGGCGGCGTGGTGGACTACGTCGACGCCATGCGTATCGTGATTCGCGTGAACGATGAGGAAGCTGTCGCCGGTGAAGTCGGCGTCGACATCTACAACCTGATCAAGTACACCCGCTCGAACCAGAACACCAACATCAACCAGCGTCCGATGGTCAAGGTTGGGGATTTCGTCGCCCGTGGCGACGTGATCGCCGACGGCGCATCGACCGACCTGGGCGAGCTCGCGCTTGGCCAGAACATGCTGGTGGCGTTCATGCCGTGGAACGGCTACAACTTCGAAGATTCGATCCTGATCTCCGAACGTGTGGTTGCCGAAGACCGCTACACCTCGATCCACATCGAGGAACTGTCGGTCGTCGCGCGTGACACCAAGCTGGGACCGGAAGAAATCACCCGCGACATTTCCAACCTCGCCGAAGCGCAGCTCGCGCGTCTGGACGAGTCCGGCATCACCTACATCGGTGCCGAAGTGGAAGCCGGTGACGTGCTGGTCGGCAAGGTCACGCCCAAGGGCGAGACCCAGCTGACCCCGGAAGAAAAGCTGCTGCGCGCGATCTTCGGTGAGAAGGCTTCGGACGTGAAGGACACCTCGCTGCGCGTCCCCTCGGGGATGAGCGGTATCGTGATCGACGTTCAGGTCTTTACCCGCGAAGGCGTGACCCGCGACAAGCGTGCCCAGTCCATCATCGACGATGAACTCAAGCGCTACCGCCTGGACCTGAACGACCAGCTGCGTATCGTGGAAGGCGATGCCTTCCAGCGTCTGGAACGCCTGCTGCTCGACAAGACCGTCAATGGCGGCCCGAAGAAGCTGTCCAAGGGCGCCAAGCTGACCCGCGAATACCTGGCCGATCTGGACAAGTACCACTGGTTCGACATCCGCCCGGCCGACGAAGAAGTGGCTGCCCAGCTGGAAGCCGTCAAGGAAGCCATCGAGCAGAAGCGTCACGAGTTCGACCTGGCCTTTGAAGAAAAGCGCAAGAAGCTCACGCAAGGCGACGAACTGCCGCCGGGCGTGATCAAGATGGTCAAGGTGTACCTGGCGGTCAAGCGCCGCCTGCAGCCTGGCGACAAGATGGCAGGCCGTCACGGCAACAAGGGTGTTGTGTCCAAGATCGTCCCAATCGAAGACATGCCCTACATGGCCGACGGCACGCCCGCCGACATCGTGCTGAACCCGCTCGGCGTGCCGTCGCGGATGAACGTGGGCCAGATTCTGGAAACCCACCTGGGCTGGGCCGCGCGCGGCCTGGGCCAGCGTATCGGCTCCATGCTCAAGGCACAGGCGAAGGCGCAGGAACTGCGTCCGCTGCTTGCCCAGATCTACAACGAGAGCGGCAAGCCGGAAGACCTCGACAGCCTGTCGGACGCTGAAGTGCTGGAACTGGCGACCAACCTGAAGAAGGGTGTCCCGTTCGCCACGCCGGTGTTCGACGGTGCGCATGAAGACGAGATCCGCCGCATGCTGGACCTGGCGTACCCGGAAGAGATCGCCCGCGACATGGGCCTGACCGCCTCCAAGCAACAGGTCACGCTGCACGACGGCCGCACCGGCGAAGCGTTCGAGCGTCCGGTTACGCTGGGCGTGATGCACATGCTGAAGCTGCACCACTTGGTCGACGACAAGATGCACGCGCGTTCGACCGGCCCGTACTCGCTGGTGACCCAGCAGCCGCTGGGTGGTAAGGCGCAGTTCGGTGGCCAGCGTTTCGGTGAAATGGAAGTGTGGGCGCTGGAAGCATATGGCGCCTCCTACGTGCTGCAGGAAATGCTGACGGTCAAGTCCGATGACGTGAACGGCCGGACCAAGGTCTACGAGAACATCGTCAAGGGCGAGCACTCGATCGATGCCGGCATGCCGGAATCGTTCAACGTGCTGGTGAAGGAAATCCGTTCGCTGGGTATCGACATCGACCTCGATCGCTATTGATTTGGATCGAGAGTGCGCGGTAGGCCGGCCGTGAATGGCCCGCCTACCGCCGAATGCCCGCTACGGTTTTCCCACAGGATGAATGCCGCGGGCCCGACATGCTGTCGGGCTGGCGGCGAAACAAGGAGTTGCAATGAAAGCATTGCTCGATCTCTTTAAGCAGGTTCAGCAGGAAGAGCAGTTCGACGCGATCAAGATCGGCCTGGCATCGCCAGAGAAGATCCGTTCGTGGTCGTACGGTGAAGTGAAGAAGCCGGAAACCATCAACTATCGGACGTTCAAGCCCGAGCGCGATGGTCTGTTCTGCGCCAAGATCTTTGGCCCGATCAAGGACTACGAGTGCCTGTGCGGCAAGTACAAGCGCCTGAAGCATCGTGGCGTGATCTGCGAGAAGTGCGGCGTTGAAGTGACGCTGGCCAAGGTGCGCCGCGAGCGCATGGGCCACATCGAACTGGCTGCGCCGACCGCGCACATCTGGTTCCTGAAGTCGCTGCCGTCGCGTCTGGGCATGGTGCTCGACATGACGCTGCGCGATATCGAACGCGTCCTGTACTTCGAAGCATTCGTGGTGCTCGAACCCGGCATGACCCCGCTCAAGAAGAGCCAGATCATGTCCGAGGACGACTACATCGCCAAGTGCGAAGAGTATGGCGAAGGCGAATTCGTGGCCATGATGGGTGCCGAAGGCATCCGTGAATTGCTGCGCGGCATCGACATCGAAAAGCAGATCGAAACGATCCGCGCCGAGCTGCAGACCACCGGCTCCGAAGCCAAGATCAAGAAGTTCGCCAAGCGCCTGAAGGTGCTCGAGGCGTTCCAGCGTTCGGGCATCAAGCCGGAATGGATGATCCTGGAAGTGCTGCCGGTGCTGCCGCCCGAACTGCGTCCGCTGGTTCCGCTGGATGGTGGCCGTTTCGCCACTTCGGACCTGAACGACCTGTATCGCCGCGTCATCAACCGTAACAACCGCCTGAAGCGCCTGCTCGAACTGAAGGCGCCTGAAATCATCGTGCGCAACGAAAAGCGCATGCTGCAGGAGGCGGTTGACTCGCTGCTGGACAACGGTCGTCGCGGCAAGGCCATGACGGGCGCCAACAAGCGTCCGCTGAAGTCGCTGGCCGAAATGATCAAGGGCAAGGGCGGCCGTTTCCGTCAGAACTTGCTGGGCAAGCGCGTCGACTACTCCGGCCGTTCGGTCATTGTGGTGGGCCCGACCCTGAAGCTGCATCAGTGCGGCCTGCCCAAGCTGATGGCGCTCGAGCTGTTCAAGCCTTTCATTTTCCACAAGCTGGAAACGATGGGCATCGCCACCACCATCAAGGCGGCGAAGAAGGAAGTGGAAAGCCAGACCGCGGTGGTGTGGGACATCCTCGAAGAGGTGATCCGCGAGCATCCGGTCATGCTGAACCGCGCGCCGACGCTGCACCGCCTGGGTATCCAGGCGTTCGAGCCGGTGCTGATCGAAGGCAAGGCCATCCAGCTGCACCCGCTGGTCTGCGCGGCGTTCAACGCCGACTTCGACGGTGACCAGATGGCTGTTCACGTCCCGCTGTCGCTGGAAGCGCAGATGGAAGCCCGCACGCTGATGCTGGCCTCCAACAACGTGCTGTTCCCGGCCAACGGCGATCCGTCGATCGTCCCGTCGCAAGACGTGGTGCTGGGTCTGTACTACACGACCCGCGACAAGATCAACGGCAAGGGCGAAGGCCTGACGTTCGCTGACATCAGCGAAGTGATCCGCGCCTACGAGAACAAGGAAGTCGAACTGGCTTCGCGCGTGAACGTGCGTATCACCGAGTATGAACTGGTCGACAAGGATGCAGTGGGCGACGCCCGCTTCGCGCCCAAGATCACGCTGCAGGCCACCACGGTCGGCCGCGCGATCATGTCCGAGATCCTGCCGAAGGGCCTGCCTTTCTCGGTGCTGAACAAGCCGCTGAAGAAGAAGGAAATCTCGCGCCTGATCAACACAGCGTTCCGTAAGTGCGGCCTGCGCGAGACCGTGATCTTCGCTGACAAGCTGCTGCAGTCGGGCTTCCGCCTGGCAACGCGCGCTGGTATCTCGATCGCCATCGACGACATGCTGGTGCCGCCGCAAAAGGAAAAGATCATTTCCGACGCGGCTGCCAAGGTGAAGGAATACGACAAGCAGTACATGTCGGGCCTGGTGACCGACCAGGAACGCTACAACAACGTCGTGGACATCTGGGGTGCTGCCGGCGACCAGGTGGGCAAGGCGATGATGGAGCAGCTCCAGCACGAAGACGTGGTCGACCGTCACGGCAACACCGTGAAGCAAGACTCCTTCAACTCGATTTACATGATGGCCGACTCGGGCGCGCGCGGTTCCGCTGCGCAGATCCGTCAGCTGGCTGGCATGCGTGGCCTGATGGCCAAGCCGGATGGCTCGATCATTGAAACGCCGATTACGGCGAACTTCCGTGAAGGCCTGAACGTTCTGCAGTACTTCATCTCCACCCACGGCGCGCGTAAGGGCCTGGCGGATACGGCACTGAAGACCGCGAACTCGGGTTACCTGACCCGTCGTCTGGTCGACGTGACGCAGGATCTGGTGGTGGTGGAAGACGATTGCGGCACGACCAACGGCGTGGCCATGAAGGCCCTGGTCGAAGGCGGTGAAGTGATCGAAGCCCTGCGCGACCGGATTCTCGGCCGTGTGACGGTGTCCGACGTGGTGAACCCTGAGACCCAGGAAACCGCGATCGAGGCCGGCACCCTGCTGGACGAAGACCTGGTCGACATGATCGACGCCATCGGCGTGGACGAAGTGAAGGTGCGCACGCCGCTGTCGTGCGACACGCGCTACGGCCTGTGCGGCATGTGCTATGGCCGCGACCTCGGCCGCGGCGTGCTGGTGAACTCCGGCGAAGCGGTTGGCGTGATCGCCGCTCAGTCGATTGGCGAGCCGGGCACCCAGCTGACCATGCGTACGTTCCACATCGGCGGCGCGGCATCGCGTTCGGCCGTGGCATCGAGCGTGGAAGCGAAGGCAACCGGTACCGTGCGTTTCACGGCGACCATGCGTTACGTCACCAATGCGAAGGGCGAGCTGATCGTCATCTCGCGTTCGGGCGAAGCGCTGATCACCGACGACCACGGCCGCGAGCGCGAGCGCCACAAGATCCCGTACGGCGCCACGCTGCTGGTGCAGGACGGCCAGGCCATCAAGGCTGGCACGCAGCTGGCCACGTGGGACGCGCTGACGCGCCCGATCGTGTCGGAGTACACCGGCACGACCAAGTTCGAGAACGTCGAAGAGGGCGTGACCGTCGCCAAGCAGATGGACGAGGTCACCGGCCTGTCGACCCTCGTGGTGATTGATGCCAAGCGCCGTACGGCTGCCACCAAGGGCCTGCGCCCGCAGGTGAAGCTGCTCGACGCCAACGGCCAGGAAGTGAAGATCCCGGGCACGGACCACTCCGTGACCATCGGCTTCCAGGTCGGCGCGCTGATCACCGTGAAGGACGGCCAGCAGGTGCATGTGGGCGAAGTGCTTGCACGTATCCCGACCGAATCGCAAAAGACCCGCGACATTACCGGGGGTCTGCCGCGTGTGGCCGAGCTGTTCGAAGCGCGTTCGCCGAAGGATGCCGCCGTGCTGGCGGAAGTCACCGGCACCACGTCGTTCGGCAAGGACACCAAGGGCAAGCAACGCCTGGTGATTACGGACCTGGACGGCAACGCCCATGAGTTCCTGATCACCAAGGAAAAGCAAGTCCTGGTGCACGATGGCCAGGTGGTGAACAAGGGCGAAATGATCGTGGAAGGTCCGGCGGACCCGCACGACATCCTGCGCCTGAAGGGCATCGAGGAGCTGGCGCACTACATCGTCGACGAAGTGCAGGATGTGTACCGTCTGCAGGGCGTGAAGATCAACGACAAGCACATCGAAGTGATCGTGCGCCAGATGCTGCGCCGCGTGCAGATCGCGGATGTGGGCGACACCAAGTTCATCCCGGGTGAACAGGTGGAGCGTTCGGAACTGCTCGACGAGAACGATCGCGTGATCGCCGAAGGCAAGCGTCCGGCCACGTACGAAAACCTGCTGCTCGGTATCACCAAGGCGTCGCTGTCCACCGACAGCTTCATCTCGGCGGCATCGTTCCAGGAAACCACCCGCGTGCTGACGGAAGCCGCGATCATGGGCAAGACCGACGACCTGCGTGGTCTGAAGGAAAACGTGATCGTTGGCCGACTGATCCCCGCTGGTACGGGTCTGGCCTACCACCGTGCCCGCAAGGCGCGCGAGGCGGCCGAGCGCGAACGTGCCCAGGCGATCTCCGACGAAGAGCAGTCGCTCTTCATCGAGCCGCCTGTGGTGCCGGCGACGACCGAAGGCGAGGGCGACGCGGTCTAAGACTGCCAGCCTGAACCTGCAAGCAAGCTGCATGAAGAAGCCCGGCCCTGGTGGCCGGGTTTTTTTTGGCCTGTAGGTATATAGCCAGTTTTATTTCTTTAGGCCTCTTCGGTTATTTTTATTCGTCGTGCTTATGCTTCGCCGCAGGGGCACGGACCCGTGCTCCATGCGCCGCCAGACGAAAGAAATCCGGGAACATTCGTTACAGGCCGAAGTAGTTAGCCGCGCCCTTGGTGGTATGGTTACGCCTTTCGCGGTCCCACCCCTTTTTTTAAGCTGTTGCTATGTCGCGCGCCCTGGCGATTCTCAAGGATGTTTTTGGCTACCACGCCTTCCGCGGCCGGCAGGGGGAGATCATCGACCATGTGGCCGATGGTGGCGATTGCCTGGTCCTGATGCCGACCGGCGGCGGCAAGTCGCTGTGCTACCAGATCCCCGCGCTGCTGCGGCAGCGGGCCGGGCAGGGCACCGGCATCGTGGTGTCACCGCTGATCGCGCTGATGCAGGACCAGGTCGCGGCGCTGTCCGAGGCGGGCGTGCGCGCGGCAGTGCTGAACTCGACGCTCAGCGGGGCCGAGGCCTCCGCGGTGGAGCGCGATCTGCTCGCCGGCCGGCTGGAAATCCTTTATGTGGCACCCGAGCGGCTGATGACGCCGCGCTTCCAGGACCTGCTCCAGCGTACCCGTATCGGCGTGTTTGCCATCGACGAGGCGCACTGTGTATCGCAGTGGGGCCATGACTTCCGACCGGAATACATCCAGCTCTCGGTGCTGCACGAGCGCTTCCCGGACGTGCCGCGCATTGCCCTGACGGCCACCGCGGATTCCGTCACGCGCGAGGAAATCGTCGAGCGTCTCGCGCTGCACGACGCTCGCGTTTTCGTCTCCAGCTTTGACCGTCCCAATATCCGCTATCGCATCGTCGAGAAGGACAATGCGCGCCAGCAGTTGCTGGCCTTTATCAAGGCCGAGCATCTGGCCGCGGACGGCACGCACGACAGCGGCATCGTTTATTGCTTGTCGCGCAAGAAGGTGGAGGACACCGCCAGCTACCTCAGCGCCCAGGGCCTCAACGCGCTGGCGTACCACGCCGGTATGGATGCGGGCGTGCGCCAGCACCATCAGGCGCGTTTCCGCGAGGAAGAGGGCGTGATCATGGTGGCCACCATCGCTTTTGGCATGGGCATTGACAAGCCGGACGTGCGCTTTGTGGCGCACCTGGACTTGCCCAAGAGCATGGAGGGCTATTATCAGGAAACGGGCCGTGCCGGCCGCGACGGGCTGCCGGCCAACGCCTGGATGGCCTACGGCCTCGGCGACGTGGTTCAGCAAAAGCGCATGATCGACGAGTCCGAGGCAGACGATGCGCACAAGCGCGTCTCGTCCGCCAAGCTCGATGCCCTGCTCGGGCTGTGCGAGACGGCCGGCTGCCGCCGCGTGCGCATCCTTGGCTATTTCGATGAAGCCAGCGAGCCCTGCGGCAACTGCGACACCTGCCTGGAACCGCCCGCTACCTGGGACGGCACGCGTGAAGCGCAGATGGCGCTGTCCTGCGTCTACCGCACGGCACAGGCCAGCCGCGTTCATTTCGGCGCAACCCATATGGTCGATGTGCTGCGCGGCAACGCGTCGGAAAAAATCCGTCAATGGGGCCACGACAAGGTCTCCACGTTTGGCATCGGCGCGGACCGTTCGGTCTCCGAGTGGCACGCCATTTTCCGCCAGTTGATCGCTCACGGCCTGCTGGTGATCGACCATGGCGGTCACGGCGCCCTGCTGCTGGGCGACGCTGCCCGCGCGGTGCTCAAGGGCGAGACGTCGATCACCCTGCGCCGCCAGGTCAGCAAGCCAGCCAAGAGCGGCGAGCGTGGCGCGCGCGGCTCCGCCGGCACGCGCACCGACCATACCGCCGGCATGGACACCGAGGCATTGGCCAACTGGGAAGCGCTGCGCAAGTGGCGCACCGAGACGGCACGCGAGCACGGTGTGCCCGCCTATGTGATCTTCCATGACGCCACGCTGGCCGAACTGGCGCGCAGCGCGCCGGATTCGTTGACGGCAATGGCTGAAGTCCCCGGCATCGGCGCCGCCAAGCTGGAGCGCTACGGTGATGCCATCCTGGAAGCGCTGGGCGCCGTGGAGGACTTTTGAGGCCCTGCCCGGGCCTAAGCCGAGCAGCACGCTTCTGTCAGAAGCTGCTTGACGGTTTACGTAGTCGCTGCTAGCATGTCAGATTCGAGTTTTTGGCTTTGGATTTCGCTCGCCTGTCGTAATTGTGGCCCTCGGTTCGCAATCGGCAAGCCTGCCAGGGGATCGTGTGATGCTCTGGTGGTGTGGTCGCAGCGGGATCCCAGGCGAGCTCGCGCTCTTTGGCCAGTCTGTTCCTCCACAGGTCCGTCTCAAGAGCGCTCGCTCACTTTTCCCGCCCAAAACCCGTCGTTGCCTCTTCGGCCCATTGCTTGTGGCCCCAGGGGTGTTTTTCCGTAAAACCAAGCTGGATTGAACAATGCCAACTATCAACCAACTGGTTCGCAAGCCGCGTGTCTCTGAAGTCGTCAAGAGCAAGAGCCCGGCGCTTGAGAACTGCCCCCAGCGTCGCGGCGTGTGCACCCGTGTGTACACCACGACGCCGAAGAAGCCGAACTCGGCACTGCGTAAGGTCGCCAAGGTGCGCCTGACCAACGGTTTCGAGGTCATCTCGTACATCGGCGGTGAAGGCCACAACCTGCAAGAACACTCGGTCGTGCTGATCCGCGGCGGCCGTGTGAAGGACTTGCCGGGTGTGCGTTACCACATCGTCCGTGGCTCGCTGGACTTGCAAGGCGTGAAGGATCGTCGCCAGGCACGTTCGAAGTACGGCGCGAAGCGTCCGAAGGCTGCTTAAGGCTAACGCCAGGCAAGCTGGGCACAAAGCCCGAAGCAACAAACGATGGCCTGTGGCGGTTGCGTCATGGTGCTGTCACCAGGCGGCGGTACAACGGAGCGTTTATGCGCCGTGCCGTCGAGTAAGTGGTCACCCGGCGAATTTGCCTCGATGGAAGGCAAGCTAGTTGGTGGCCGGAGAGCGGGAAATCATTGCCGCGCTCTCAACTGAATCTAAAGGAAAGAAGATGCCACGTCGTCGTGAAGTCCCCAAGCGGGATATCCTGCCCGATCCGAAGTTCGGTAACGTTGAAGTTGCCAAGTTCATGAACGTCCTGATGCTGGACGGCAAGAAGTCGGTTGCCGAACGTATCGTTTATGGCGCGTTCGACCAGATCGAAAAGAAGGCAGGCAAGGCCCCCGTTGAAGTGTTTTCCGTTGCGATCAACAACGTGAAGCCGGTGGTCGAAGTGAAGAGCCGTCGCGTGGGCGGCGCCAACTATCAGGTTCCGGTCGAAGTCCGTCCGTCGCGTCGTTTGGCATTGGCGATGCGTTGGTTGCGCGAGGCCGCGAAAAAACGCAGCGAGAAGTCGATGGCGCTGCGCCTGGCAGGTGAGTTGCTGGAAGCTGCGGAAGGCCGCGGCGGCGCGATGAAGAAGCGCGACGAAGTGCACCGCATGGCCGAAGCCAACAAGGCGTTCTCGCACTTCCGCTTCTAAAGCGCGCGAGTTATACGCCGTTGGTTGCCGGGCGGGCTGTGTTTTCACACGCTCGCCCGTTTGTGTTACGGGCGTTGGCAATGAGATGCCGGCGTCTCACGGACGAATAGAGGATTAAAGTGGCTCGTAAGACTCCCATTGAGCGCTACCGCAATATCGGTATCTCGGCTCACATTGACGCGGGTAAAACCACCACGACCGAGCGTATCCTGTTCTACACCGGTGTGAACCACAAGATCGGTGAAGTGCATGATGGCGCCGCCACGATGGACTGGATGGAGCAGGAACAGGAGCGTGGCATCACGATCACCTCCGCTGCGACCACCGCCTTCTGGAAGGGCATGGCCGGCAATTACCCGGAACACCGCATCAACATCATCGACACCCCGGGCCACGTGGACTTCACCATCGAGGTGGAGCGCTCCATGCGCGTGCTGGACGGCGCATGCATGGTCTACTGCGCAGTGGGTGGCGTGCAGCCCCAGTCGGAAACCGTTTGGCGCCAGGCTAACAAGTACGGCGTGCCGCGCTTGGCCTTCGTCAACAAGATGGACCGTACCGGCGCGAATTTCTTCAAGGTCTACGACCAGCTGAAGACCCGCCTGAAGGCTAGCCCGGTTCCCGTCGTTGTGCCCATCGGCGCCGAAGACACCTTCAAGGGTGTGGTCGACCTCATCAAGATGAAAGCGATCATCTGGGACGAGGCCAGCCAAGGCACCAAGTTCGACTACGTGGACATCCCGGCTGAACTGGCCGACTCGTGCAACGAATGGCGCGAGAAGATGGTCGAGGCAGCTGCCGAGTCGAACGAAGAGCTGATGAACAAGTATCTGGAAGAGGGCGAACTGTCCGAAGCCGAGATCATCAAGGGCCTGCGCGACCGTACCATCGCCTGCGAAATCCAGCCGATGCTGTGCGGCACCGCGTTCAAGAACAAGGGCGTGCAGCGTATGCTGGACGCCGTGATCGACTTCCTGCCGTCGCCGGTCGACATCCCGCCGGTCACCGGCGTGGACGATGACGACAAGGAAGTGTCGCGCCGTGCTGCGGACGACGAAAAGTTCTCCGCTCTGGCGTTCAAGATCATGACCGACCCGTTCGTCGGCCAGCTGATCTTCTTCCGCGTCTATTCGGGCAAGGTCAATTCGGGCGACACCATCTACAACCCGGTCAAGAGCAAGAAGGAACGCCTGGGCCGGATTCTGCAGATGCACGCCAACCAGCGCGAAGAAATCAAGGAAGTGCTGGCAGGCGACATCGCCGCCGCGGTTGGCCTGAAAGAAGCCACCACGGGCGACACGCTGTGCGATCCGGACCACATCATCATCCTGGAACGCATGGTGTTCCCGGAGCCGGTGATTTCGCAGGCTGTCGAGCCGAAGACCAAGGCTGACCAGGAAAAGATGGGCATCGCCCTGAACCGCCTGGCACAGGAAGATCCGTCGTTCCGCGTGAAGACCGACGAAGAATCCGGCCAGACCATCATTTCGGGCATGGGCGAGCTCCACCTCGAAATTCTGGTTGACCGCATGAAGCGCGAGTTCGGCGTGGAAGCCACCGTGGGCAAGCCCCAGGTTGCGTACCGCGAAACCATCCGCAAGACCTGCGACGAAGTGGAAGGCAAGTTCGTCAAGCAGTCGGGCGGCCGTGGCCAGTACGGTCACGTGGTGCTGAAGCTCGAGCCGCAAGAACCGGGCAAGGGCTACGAATTCGTCGACGCCATCAAGGGCGGCGTGGTTCCGCGCGAGTACATCCCCGCAGTGGACAAGGGCATTCAGGACACCCTGAACTCCGGCGTCCTGGCAGGCTTCCCGGTGGTCGACGTCAAGGTCACGCTGTTCTTCGGTTCGTACCACGATGTGGACTCGAACGAAAACGCGTTCAAGATGGCCGGCTCCATGGGCTTCAAGGAAGGCATGCGTCGCGCAAGCCCCGTGCTGCTCGAGCCGATGATGGCCGTGGAAGTGGAAACGCCCGAAGACTTCATGGGTAACGTGATGGGCGATCTGTCGTCGCGTCGCGGCATTATCCAGGGCATGGACGACATGGTCGGCGGTGGCAAGATCCTGCGCGCGGAAGTTCCGCTGGCAGAGATGTTCGGCTACTCGACCTCGCTGCGTTCGGCCACGCAAGGCCGTGCTACGTACACGATGGAGTTCAAGCACTACGCTGAAGCTCCGAAGAACGTAGCCGACGCCGTGATCACGGCACGTGGCAAGTAAGTAAAAAAATCCGCCGCCGCGCGTTGTGCGCGGCGGCACTATGAACACGACATACTGGTTTCGATTAGGAGCTGAAAAATGGCAAAGGAAAAGTTCTCGCGGACTAAGCCGCACGTGAACGTTGGCACGATCGGTCACGTTGACCACGGCAAGACCACCCTGACGGCAGCAATTGCCACGGTGCTGGCAGCCAAGTTTGGCGGTTCGGCCAAGAAGTACGACGAAATCGACGCAGCGCCGGAAGAAAAGGCACGCGGTATTACCATCAACACCGCCCACGTCGAGTACGAAACGGCTAACCGCCACTACGCACACGTTGACTGCCCGGGCCACGCTGACTATGTGAAGAACATGATCACGGGCGCCGCACAGATGGACGGCGCGATCCTGGTGTGCTCGGCCGCTGACGGCCCCATGCCCCAGACCCGCGAACACATCCTGCTGGCCCGCCAGGTTGGCGTGCCTTACATCATCGTGTTCCTGAACAAGTGCGACATGGTCGACGACGCCGAGCTGCTCGAGCTGGTCGAAATGGAAGTGCGCGAGCTCTTGTCCAAGTACGAATTCCCCGGCGACGACACCCCGATCATCAAGGGTTCGGCCAAGCTGGCACTGGAAGGCGACAAGGGCGAACTGGGCGAGCAAGCCATTCTGGCCCTGGCCGAACAGCTGGACAGCTACATCCCGACGCCGGAACGTGCCATCGACGGTACCTTCCTGATGCCGGTGGAAGACGTGTTCTCGATCTCGGGCCGTGGCACGGTTGTGACCGGTCGTATCGAGCGCGGCATCATCAAGGTTGGTGAAGAAATCGAAATCGTTGGTATCAAGCCGACGGTCAAGACCATCTGCACCGGCGTGGAAATGTTCCGCAAGCTGCTGGACCAAGGTCAAGCAGGCGACAACGTGGGTCTGCTGCTGCGCGGCACGAAGCGCGAAGACGTCGAGCGCGGCCAAGTGCTGTGCAAGCCGGGTTCGATCAAGCCGCACACGCACTTCACCGGCGAGGTCTACATCTTGTCGAAGGACGAAGGCGGCCGCCACACCCCGTTCTTCAACAACTACCGCCCGCAGTTCTACTTCCGTACGACCGACGTGACTGGCTCGATCGAGCTGCCGAAGGACAAGGAAATGGTCATGCCGGGTGACAACGTGTCGATCACGGTCAAGCTGATTGCCCCGATCGCCATGGAAGAAGGCCTGCGTTTCGCCATCCGTGAAGGCGGTCGTACCGTCGGCGCCGGCGTCGTGGCAAAGATCCTCGACTAAGCAAACTTCCTGGAGCAGGCTGGCGGTACAATACCGTCGGCTTGTTCCCATGTTCCAGGGCGCACGCCGCCCATCGCTCTTTTAAGGAAATATCATGCAGAACCAGAAGATCCGTATCCGCCTGAAGGCTTTCGACTATCGCCTGATCGACCAGTCGGCAGCCGAAATCGTGGATACCGCCAAGCGCACCGGCGCGATCGTCAAGGGCCCGGTGCCCCTGCCGACCCGTATCCAGCGCTTCGACATCCTGCGTTCGCCGCACGTCAACAAGACGAGCCGTGATCAGTTCGAGATCCGTACTCACCAGCGCCTGATGGACATCGTCGATCCTACCGACAAGACCGTTGACGCACTGATGAAGCTCGACCTGCCGGCCGGCGTCGACGTCGAAATCAAGGTGTAAGGTATTCGGCACAAGACCGCCCCAAGCGGTTTTGCGCAAACAAAAACGGCGAACTTCGGTTCGCCGTTTTTGTTTTTGTGTTCCCACCTGAATGAATGCGGCCTAAGCGGGCCCGCGTCGGCGCAGTGTTTGCCCCGGCGGTTCGCCAAAACTTTTGCGGTATTCCACGCTGAAGCGCCCCAGATGGCTGAAGCCCCAGCGCAGGGCCGCAGCCGTGACCGAGTCGATCGCCGGGTCGTTCAGCAGGTCATGGCGAACACGCTCCAGTCGCACCGCGCGCAGGTAGGCCATCGGGCTGATGCCGCGGTGCTCCCGAAAGCCAGCATAGAGCCCGCGCAGGCTCACACCGGCGATTTCCGCCAGCAGGGCGGGGGTCAGCGGCGCCTGCGCGTGGGCATGGATGTACTCCTCAACCTGCTTCACGTGGCGCGGCGCCAGCGGTTTGCCCCGTGCCCGCATTGCCTCCGCCAGGCTGTGGGGCTGCACTGTCAACAACGTGCCGATCACCAACTGCTCCAGCTGGCAGGCAGTCAGCGGATGCCGCGCCGCGTCCGGCGCCAGCGCCAGCAGGTCGGCCACGTAGTGCATCAGCTGGTACCAGGCCGCCAGGCGGCGCCAACCCATCCCAAGCTCAAAGCGCAGCGGTGCCTGTGGCCGATGGCCGAGGTGCGCCGCACATACCCGCTCCAGCGCACCGCGCTCCACGCGCACGATCAACTGGTCGCTGTCGTGGCTCCAGCGCATCCGCACGGGGTCGCTCGGCGTGAGCACCGAGGCCATGTCGCGGTCGGAGAGGATCTGCTGCGGGCCGCAATGGATCTGCGCATGGCCCGCCAGCGGCATCTGCACCAGCAGGAAATCATCGAGCGGCCCCGGCTCGATCTGGGCCTCCGCGCCATAGGCCAGCCGGTTGAAGGACACGGCGCCAAGCGGCGCATGATGCATGCGGGCAGCCAGCGTCGTGCCGCCGATGGTGAGCTTGTGCGGCTTGAAAACCGTACCCACCGCTGCGCGCGTCTGGGCCTGGTCGGTCGAGGCAAAGACCAGCCGGGTGGGGTCGGATAGCAGGGTGCGTGCCAGCGGCTCGGTGGCCGTGGCCGCGGGGGGCTGAGGCATTGTCTCGCTCCTCGGCGTCATTGGCGCGCCGCTTAGTACATTGGGCCCGGCCAGCCTGCGGGCGGATTCCTTCACACCACTATAGTGGATCGCTTCCCGGCGCCCCTTGCCCATGCCGGCATTTTCCTGCACTAATCGGATAGCCGCTGCAGCCCGCGGCTAGTTTGCTGCGGTGCGGATCGCCCATGATGGAATCCAGCACGGCAGCCCCAACCCCCAAAGACAAAGGAGCGCAGCCCATGGGCCAGACTATCCAGATCCACGCCGCCGACGGCGCATTCAACGCCTACCTTGCCACGCCCCCATCGGGCAAGGGACCCGGCATCGTGTTGTGCCAGGAAATCTTCGGCGTCAATGCCACCATGCGCGCGGTGGCGGACTACTACGCCGAGGAAGGCTACACGGTGCTGGTGCCGGACTTGTTCTGGCGTATCGCCCCCGGCATCGAACTGGGCGATCGCGGTGAGGACTTTCAGCGCGCCCTGGGCTTGTATCAGCGCTTCGATGAGGCACTCGGCGTCAAGGATGTCGGTGCGGCGCTGGATGCGCTGCGGGCCCGTCCTGAATGCGTGGGCCAGACCGGGGTGCTCGGTTTTTGCCTGGGCGGGAAGCTCGCCTATCTGGCTGCTTGCCGCCTGGATGGCGTGGCCTGCGCCGTGGCGTACTACGGCGTCGGCATCGAGCGCGCGCTGGACGAGGCGGTCAATATCCAGGGGCGGCTGGTGCTGCATGTGGCCGAGCGTGACGGCTTCTGCCCACCGGAGGCGCAGGCGAAGATCCGCGCAGGCTTGGGCGGCAAGGACGGCATCGAGTTGTACGTTTATCCAGGCGTGGACCACGCGTTCGCGCGCACCGGCGGCGAGCATTTCGACCACCCATCGGCGCTGATGGCGCATCAGCGCTCGATAGCCGCGCTGCGCGCAGAGATGGGTCCGCACTACGATTTCTCAGCCCTGTGGGACAAGCACTGCGAATACGAGTTCGCCACCCGCGATGTCGACGCCACGATGGCGACGATGGTGTCGGAACCCTACGTGAACCATATCCCGACCATGACAGGCGGCGTCGGCCACCGGCAGCTCAAACGCTTCTACCAGAACCATTTCGTCAACAGCAATCCGCCCGATACCAGCCTGATTCCGCTGTCGCGCACCGTGGGTGCCAGCCAGATCGTCGACGAGATGCTGTTCTGCTTTACGCATACCTGCGAGGTCGACTGGATGCTGCCTGGCGTGGCGCCCACTGGCAAGCGGGTGGAGATTCCCCTCATCGCCATCGTCAAGTTCCGCGGCGATAAGCTTTACCACGAGCATATCTACTGGGACCAGGCGAGCGTGCTGGTGCAGATCGGCATGCTCGATCCGGCCGGCCTGCCCGTGGCAGGTGTGGAGACCGCACGCAAGCTGCTCGACGAAACGCTGCCCTCCAACACGCTGATGGCGCGCTGGCAGGAGAGCGAAGGCAAGTAAGAGCCCATAAGGGCAAGTACCACGCATCACAGAAAAGCAAAAGGCCGCACCCGGCACGTGCTGTCGCAAGGCGGCAGCCGGGCAGCGTCCAAGACAACCAGGAGACAGCGTCATGAAAGGACTGCGGGACAAAGTGGCCATCATCAGCGGTGGTGCTACGTTGATCGGCGCGGGCGTGGCCAGCGCCTTCGTCGAGGCCGGCACGCGAGTGGCCATTCTCGACATCGATGCCAGCGGCGGCGAGCGGGCAGCTGCCGCGTTGGGCGAGCGGGCGTTGTTCGTCCACACGGACATCACCGACGATGCCCAGGTGGCCGCGGCGGTTGCCCGGGTGAGCCAGCACTTCGGTGGCGTTGACTACCTGGTCAACCTGGCGTGCACCTATCTGGACGACGGCTTCAAATCAGGACGGCGCGACTGGCTTGCGGCGCTGGACGTCAACGTGGTTTCCGGGGTGATGCTGGCGCAGGCCGTGCACCCGGCCATGCGGGCACGCGGCGGTGGCGCCATCGTCAACTTCACCAGTATTTCCGCCAATGTGGGGCAGACGGGCCGCTGGCTCTATCCGGCCTCCAAGGCTGCCATCCGGCAACTTACCCGCAGCATGGCGATGGATCTCGCGCCCGATGGCATCCGGGTCAACGCCGTTTCTCCCGGCTGGACCTGGTGCCGGCTGATGGACGAGGTCAGCGGTGGCAACCGCGAGCGCACCGATCGCGTGGCGGCGGACTTCCACCTCCTTGGCCGCGTTGGCGAGCCCGACGAAGTGGCGCAGGTCGTGTTGTTCCTCTGTTCCGACCACGCCAGCTTTGTGACCGGCGCGGACTATGCGGTGGACGGCGGCTACTCGGCGATGGGGCCCGAGCAGAACGTGCCCGCCATTCCCAGGCTGGCCGATTGACGCCGGCATCGAGCATCCCCCAAATCCGGGGCTTCGATTTTCATCCTGAATATCCAGTAGGAGATTGCCATGAGCCAACGCATTGCCATCATCGGGGCAGGCCAGTCAGGCCTGCAGATGGCCCTCGGGCTGCAAGCCAAAGGCTATCAGGTCACACTGCTGACCAATCGAACGCCGGACCAGGTCAGGGCGGGCAAGGTCATGTCCAGCCAATGCATGTTCGATCGCGCGTTGCAGGCCGAGCGCGAGCTTGGGCTGAACTGGTGGGACGATAGCTGCCCCCCCGTAGAAGGCATTGGCCTGGCGATTCCGCATCCGGAGCAGGTTGGTGCCAGGCTGATCGACTGGGCCGCCCGGCTCGAGCGGCCGGCGCAGGCCGTGGACCAACGCGTCAAGATGCCAGCCTGGATGGAGGCCTTCGCAGAGCGTGGCGGCGACCTGCGCATCGCCGATGCCGGCATCGATGAGCTCGAGGCGCTGACACTTGAGCACGATCTGGTCCTGCTCGCCGCCGGCAAGGGCGAAATCGTCAGCCGCTTCGAGCGTGACGCCGCGCGCAGTCCCTTTAGCGCGCCGCAACGCGCGCTGGCCTTGACCTATGTGAACGGCATGACGCCGCGCACGCCGTATTCGCGGGTTTGCTTCAACCTGATTCCCGGCATCGGCGAATACTTTGTGTTCCCCGCGCTGACCTTGAGCGGACCTTGCGAGATCATGGTGTTCGAGGGCATACCGGGCGGACCCATGGACCAATGGGCTGAGGCGCGTACGCCCGAGCAGCACCTTGCCGAAAGCCTGCGCATCCTTCGCACCTGGTTGCCATGGGAAGCGCAACGCTGTGAAAATGTCACGCTGACCGATGAGCAGGGCATCCTCGCCGGCCGGTTCACGCCAACCGTGCGCCACCCGGTCATGACGCTGCCGTCCGGCCGGCTGGTGTTCGGCATGGCGGACGCAGTGGTAGTCAACGACCCCATCACCGGACAGGGCTCGAACAACGCCGCCAAATGCTGCAAGGTGTATCTGGAGGCGATCGTCGCGCGCGGCGATCGTGCCTTCGACGCCGCCTGGATGACGCAGACCTTCGCCAGTTACTGGCATTACGCCGGTGACGTCGTGAACTGGACCAACTCGCTGCTCACGCCGCCGCCGCCGCACATCCTGGCATTGCTGGGCGCGGCCGGGCAGGCGCCGGCGCTGGCCGCACGCATCGCCAACGGCTTCGACAACCCGCCGGACTTCTTCCCCTGGTGGGCTGACCCTACCGCCTGCCAGCAACTGATCGACCGGCATTTGCCGCAGGCAGCCTGAGATGGACGCCGCCTGTGCTGTGCTCGACCCCAAGGCACTGCGTCAAGCTTGTGGCCGGTACGCCACCGGCGTGGCGGTCATCGGGGCCTGCGGTGCTGATGACCGCCCGATCGGCCTGACCATTAACTCTTTTGCCTCGCTGTCGCTGGCGCCGCCGCTGATCCTGTGGAGCCTCGCCTTGCATTCGCCGAACGCGGCGCGTTTCACGCCGGGGAACCCCTTCGGCGTCAGCATCCTGCGGGCGGGGCACGGCGAGCTCGCCCGGCGCTTTGCCAAGCCCGCAGACGACAAGTTTGCCGGAGTCGCCCATCGGCGATGCCAGCGTGGCGTGCCTTATCTCAATGATGCCCTGGCCACCCTGGCGTGCCGGGTGGAGCGCGCCGATGCCGTCGGGGATCACTTGCTGATCGTGGGCCAGGTGGAGGGGTTTGAGATAGGGGAGGGCGAGCCGCTGGTGTTCTTCGGCGGGGAATTTGTGCAGCTGGGGCGATAGGAGCACGCGAAAACGCTACAAAACAACACCGCCCCGTACGCTCCCGCATACGCATACTTGTCAATCCACGCTTGCTCTTTCCAAATCTACGCGATATAGTGTAAGGCTACCCGTTTGTCTATGGGTAGTGGGCTGGCCAGTTTGGCCGCGCGCAGTCTTCTTCAGCGCAAGCCCCGCACTGCAAACACTGTTTTCGTGTATTAATCAGCCCCGGCCAATCGCAGCTGGGAATGGAGCAAACCATGAGCCTTGGCCTTGTAGGTCGCAAGGTTGGCATGACCCGTATTTTCACGGACGACGGCGATTCAATTCCCGTTACCGTGGTCGAGGTCGGCGACAACCGCGTGACACAAATCAAGACGGACGAGACCGACGGTTATACCTCGGTTCAAGTCACTTTCGGCGCACGCCGCGCTAGCCGCGTCACCAAGCCCCTGGCAGGTCACCTTGCCAAAGCTGGTGTTGAAGCTGGTGAAATCATCCGCGAATTCCGCATCGATGCCGCTAAGGCTGGCGAACTGCAACCCGGCGGCACGCTGTCGGTTGACCTGTTCGAAGTCGGTCAAAAGATCGACGTCCAGGGCGTGACCATCGGTAAGGGCTACGCCGGTACCATCAAGCGTCACCATTTCGCATCGGGTCGTGCCACCCACGGTAACTCGCGTTCGCACAACGTGCCGGGTTCCATCGGTATGGCGCAGGATCCGGGCCGTGTGTTCCCCGGCAAGCGCATGACTGGCCATCTGGGTGACGTCACCCGCACCGTCCAGAACCTGGAAATCGCCAAGATCGACGCAGAGCGCAAGCTGCTGCTGGTCAAGGGCGCCATTCCCGGCTCCAAGGGCGGCAAGGTTATCGTTACCCCGGCCGTCAAGGCCAAAGCCAAAGCTTAAGGAGCGAATCAATGGAACTCAAGCTCCTCCAGGACAATGGCCAGATCGGCGCAGGCGTTGACGCCTCGCCCGAAGTCTTCGGCCGTGACTACAACGAAGCCCTCGTTCACCAGGTCGTCGTCGCTTACCAGGCTAACGCTCGCAGCGGTAACCGTAAGCAGAAGGACCGTGAAGAGGTCAAGCACACGACCAAGAAGCCTTGGCGCCAGAAGGGTACGGGTCGCGCCCGTGCCGGTATGTCTTCCTCGCCGCTGTGGCGCGGGGGCGGCCGTATCTTCCCGAATTCGCCGGAAGAGAACTTCACGCAGAAGGTCAACAAGAAGATGTTCCGTGCCGGCATGCGCTCGATTTACTCGCAGCTCGCACGTGAAGGTCGTATCAACGTGGTGGACGGTTTCACCGTCGATGCGCCCAAGACCAAGCTCTTGGCCGACAAGTTCAAGGCCATGGGCCTGGACTCGGTGCTGATCATCACCGACAGCCTCGACGAAAACCTCTACCTGGCTTCGCGCAATCTGCCGCACGTGGCGGTTGTCGAGCCGCGCCAGGCTGACCCGCTGTCGCTCGTGCACTACAAGAAGGTGCTGGTGACCAAGGCAGCCGTCGCGCAGATCGAGGAGTTGCTGAAATGACGCAAGTAGCCAAGAACGATCATCGTTTGATGCAGGTGCTGCTCGCGCCGGTGGTTTCCGAAAAGGCAACCCTGGTCGCCGACAAGAACGAACAAGTCGTGTTCGAAGTCGCTCGCGATGCCAACAAGGCAGACGTGAAGGCGGCAGTCGAACTGCTGTTCAAGGTCGAGGTGCAGTCCGTTCAGATCCTGAACCAAAAGGGCAAGCAAAAGCGTTTTGGCCGTTTCATGGGGCGTCGCAACCACGTGAAGAAGGCTTACGTTTCGCTCAAGCCGGGTCAGGAAATCAATTTTGAAGCGGAGGCCAAGTAATCATGGCACTCGTCAAGACCAAGCCGACGTCCCCGGGCCGTCGCTCCATGGTAAAGGTTGTTAACCACAACCTGCACAAGGGCGCGCCCCACGCTCCGCTGCTGGAAAAGCAATTCCAGAAGTCGGGCCGTAACAACAACGGTCACATCACCACTCGCCACAAGGGCGGTGGTCATAAGCACCATTACCGCGTGGTCGACTTCAAGCGCAACGACAAGGACGGCATCGCCGCCAAGGTCGAGCGCCTGGAATACGATCCGAACCGCAGCGCCAATATCGCGCTGGTGCTGTTCGCCGACGGCGAGCGCCGCTACATCATTGCCACCAAGGGCATGGTAGTTGGCCAAGCGTTGATGAACGGCTCGGAAGCTGCGATCAAGTCGGGTAACAACCTGCCGATCCGCAACATTCCGGTTGGTACCACCATCCACTGCGTGGAAATGCTGCCGGGCAAGGGCGCTCAGATCGCTCGCGCCGCTGGCGGCTCCGCTGTGCTGCTGGCTCGTGAAGGCATCTACGCTCAGGTTCGCCTGCGCTCCGGTGAAGTGCGTCGCGTTCACATCGAATGCCGCGCCACCATCGGTGAAGTCGGTAACGAAGAGCATAGCCTGCGCGTCATCGGCAAGGCCGGTGCAAATCGTTGGCGCGGTATCCGCCCGACGGTTCGCGGCGTTGTGATGAACCCGGTGGACCACCCGCACGGTGGTGGTGAAGGCAAGACCGCTGCTGGTCGTGACCCCGTTTCGCCGTGGGGTACCCCGGCTAAGGGTTACCGTACCCGCAGCAACAAGCGCACTGCCAGCATGATCGTGCAGCGCCGCCACAAGCGTTAATCGGTAGGTAGGAGCCTAGACATGACACGTTCCGCAAAAAAGGGTCCGTTCTGTGACGCCCACCTGCTGAAAAAGGTGGAAGCGGCCTCAGCCGGCAAGGACAAGAAGCCCATCAAGACTTGGTCGCGTCGCTCGACCATTCTGCCGGACTTCATCGGCCTGACGATCGCCGTACATAACGGCCGTCAACACGTGCCGGTGTATGTTTCGGAAAACATGGTTGGCCACAAGCTCGGTGAATTTGCGCTCACGCGTACGTTCAAGGGCCACGCGGCTGACAAGAAAGCGAAGAGGTAAGGTGCCATCATGGAAGTGAAAGCGATTCATCGCGGTGCCCGCATCTCCGCCCAGAAAACGCGCCTGGTCGCTGACCAGATCCGCGGTCTGCCGATCGAACGCGCGCTCAACGTCCTGACGTTCAGCCCGAAAAAGGCGGCCGTCATCGTGAAGAAGGTGGTCGAATCGGCCATCGCCAACGCCGAGCACAACGAAGGCGCCGACATCGACGAACTGAAGGTCAAGACCATCTTCGTCGACAAGGCAACCTCGCTCAAGCGTTTCACGGCACGAGCAAAGGGCCGCGGCAACCGCATCGAGAAACAAACTTGTCACATCACTGTGACGCTCGGCAACTAAGGAGTCACGATGGGACAGAAGATTCATCCGACTGGCTTCCGTCTGGCCGTCAGCCGTAACTGGGCTTCGCGTTGGTACGCCAACAACACGAAGTTCGCCGGCATGCTGAAGGAAGACATCGAAGTTCGCGAGTTTCTGAAGAAGAAGCTCAAGAACGCTTCGGTTGGCCGCGTCGTGATCGAGCGCCCCGCCCGTAATGCACGTCTCACCATTTATAGCTCGCGTCCGGGCGTGGTGATCGGCAAGAAGGGTGAGGACATCGAACTGCTCAAGGCCGAGCTGCAACGCCGCATGGGTGTGCCCGTGCACGTGAACATCGAGGAAATCCGCAAGCCGGAAACCGATGCGCAGCTGATCGCCGACTCGATCACCCAGCAGCTCGAGCGCCGTATCATGTTCCGCCGCGCAATGAAGCGCGCGATGCAGAACGCGATGCGCCTCGGTGCCCAGGGCATCAAGATCATGAGCGCCGGTCGTCTGAACGGCATCGAAATCGCTCGTACCGAGTGGTATCGCGAAGGTCGTGTGCCCCTGCACACCCTGCGCGCCGACATCGACTACGGCTTCTCCGAAGCAGAAACCACCTACGGCATCATCGGTGTCAAGGTGTGGGTCTACAAGGGTGATCACCTCGGCCGCAACGATGCGCCGGTGGTGGAAGAGCCGCAAGACGATCGTCGTCGTCGCCCGGGTGGTCGTCCTGATGGTCGTCGCCGTGAAGGCGAAGGCGGCCGTCCGGGTGGCAACCGCCGCGGTGGCGCGGGTGCCGGTGCAGGTCGCCGCGCTCCTGGCGCAGATGCGAAGAGTGGAGAATAACGATGCTGCAACCTAAGCGCAGAAAATACCGCAAGGAGCAGAAAGGCCGCAACACGGGTAAGGCTACCCGTGGCAACGCCGTGTCTTTCGGCGAATTCGGCCTGAAGGCGATGGGCCGTGGTCGTCTGACGGCTCGTCAGATCGAGTCGGCACGTCGTGCGATGACCCGTCACATCAAGCGTGGCGGCCGCATCTGGATCCGGATTTTCCCGGACAAGCCGATCTCGAAGAAGCCCGCCGAAGTCCGTATGGGTAACGGTAAGGGTAATCCGGAATACTACGTGGCAGAAATCCAGCCGGGCAAGATGCTGTACGAAATGGATGGCGTGACGGAAGAGCTGGCTCGTGAGGCGTTCCGCCTCGCCGCCGCCAAGCTGCCGATCGCTACCAATTTCGTGGTGCGCCAGGTCGGGACGTAAGGAGAGCAGGGATGAAAGCATCCGAACTTCGCGGCAAAGATGCCGCAGGGCTGAACCAGGAGCTCTCCGAGCTGCTGAAGGCCCAATTTAGCCTGCGCATGCAAAAGGCCACCCAACAGCTGCAGAACACCAGCCAGCTGAAGAAGGTGCGCAAGGACATCGCGCGGGTGCAAACCGTGCTGAACGAAAAGGCGACCTCGAAATGACTGAAACTGCACAAACGGAATCGTCGCTTCGCCGCACGCTGGTCGGTCGGGTAGTTAGCGACAAGATGGACAAGACCGTCACGGTCTTGATCGAAAACCGCGTCAAGCATCCTCTGTACGGCAAGTACGTGCTGCGTTCCAAGAAGTACCACGCACACGACGAAGCCAACCAGTACAAGGAAGGCGACAAGGTCGAGATCCAGGAAACGCGTCCGCTGTCGCGGACCAAGTCCTGGGTGGTTTCCCGTCTGGTCGAAGCTGCGCGCGTCATCTAAAAAACCACACGGTTTTCGGTTGACTTGCGAGTCCAGGGTTATGTGCTATAATCCTGGACTTCCGCTTTGTTGCATTCGCCTTAGTTGTATCACCCCGGCGAATCGGTGAAGCGAACCTAGCCGAGCGGCTCCTGATTAACCATGTTCAGGCCGCCTGGTAACTACCGACTTCAAAGTTGATCAACCCAAACGGTTGCTGGCGCAAAGCCAGGGGCTGACGGGACCAAGACTGACCGGCGGGCGTTGCCCGGTGGATTAAGTTGGGAAGATAACACCATGATTCAGACAGAAAGCCGGCTCGAAGTAGCCGATAACACTGGTGCGCGCGAAGTTCTGTGCATCAAAGTGCTGGGTGGGTCCAAGCGCCGCTATGCGAGCGTGGGCGACATCATCAAGGTGACCGTTAAGGACGCAGCGCCGCGCGGTCGCGTGAAGAAGGGCGATATTTACAACGCCGTCGTCGTGCGCACCGCCAAGGGCGTGCGTCGCGCTGATGGTTCGCTCGTCAAGTTCGACAGCAATGCCGCTGTCTTGCTGAACACCAAGCTCGAGCCGATCGGCACCCGTATTTTCGGGCCGGTGACTCGTGAACTCCGTACCGAGCGCTTCATGAAGATTGTGTCGCTCGCGCCGGAAGTGCTGTAAGGAGCCGCCATGAACAAGATTCGTAAAGGCGACGAAGTCATCGTCCTGACCGGAAAAGACAAGGGCAAGCGCGGCACCGTGCAAGCCATGCTCGGCGAGAAGGTTGTGGTGGAAGGCGTCAACGTTGCTAAGAAGCACGCACGTCCGAACCCCATGCTGGGCACCACCGGTGGTGTGGTCGACAAGGTCATGCCGCTGCATATTTCTAACGTTGCGCTCGTGGATGCCAATGGCAAGCCGTCGCGCGTCGGTATCAAGGTGGAAGACGGCAAGCGTGTACGCGTGCTGAAGACCACCGGTGCCGTCGTGGCAGCTTGATTCTGGGCACAGATAGGAGTTGAGCATGACTGCACGTCTGCAAGAGTTTTACAAAGAACAAGTAGTACCGAAGCTGATCGAGCAATTCGGCTTCAAGTCGGTCATGGAAGTGCCGCGCATCACCAAGATCACCCTGAACATGGGCCTTGGCGAAGCCATCAATGACAAGAAGGTCATTGAGCTGGCCGTGGGCGACCTGACCAAGATCGCCGGCCAAAAGCCGGTGGTGACCAAGGCCAAGAAGGCAATCGCCGGCTTCAAGATCCGCCAGGGTTATCCCATCGGCGCGATGGTGACGCTGCGCGGCGAACGCATGTTCGAATTCCTGGATCGTCTCGTGACCGTGGCCCTGCCGCGCGTGCGTGACTTCCGTGGTGTTTCGGGCCGCTCGTTCGATGGTCGTGGCAACTACAACATCGGTGTGAAAGAGCAGATCATTTTCCCCGAAATTGAGTACGACAAGATCGACGCACTGCGTGGTCTGAACATCAGCATCACGACGACGGCGAAGAATGACGAGGAAGCCAAGGCACTCCTCGCAGCATTCAAGTTCCCGTTCCGTAATTAAGGGGTAACCGTGGCTAAATTGGCTCTGATTGAACGTGAGAAGAAGCGCGCTAGGCTCGTGGCAAAGTATGCCGACAAGCGTGCGACCCTCAAGGCCATTATCGACGACCAAGAGAAGTCGGAAGAAGAGCGTTATAGCGCGCGTCTCGAGCTGCAGCAGCTCCCGCGCAACGCGAACCCGACTCGCCAGCGTAACCGCTGCGCGATCACCGGTCGTCCCCGCGGTACCTTCCGCAAGTTTGGCCTGGCGCGTAATAAGATCCGTGAAATCGCCTTCCGTGGCGAAATCCCGGGTCTGACGAAAGCCAGCTGGTAATTACGCACAGGCTACAGGAGAAACAGTATGAGCATGAGCGATCCTATCGCCGATATGCTGACGCGCATCCGCAACGCCCAAGGCGTGCAGAAAGTGTCGGTTGTCATGCCGTCGTCGAAGCTGAAAGTGGCAATCGCCAAGGTCCTTAAGGACGAAGGCTACATCGACGACTACGCCGTGAAAGAAGAAGGCGGCAAGGCACAACTGAGCATCGGTCTGAAGTACTACGCTGGCCGCCCGGTCATCGAGCGCATTGAACGCGTCTCGAAGCCTGGTCTGCGTGTGTACAAGGGCCGCAGCGACATCCCCCAAGTGATGAACGGCCTCGGCGTCGCAATCATCTCGACCCCCCAGGGTCTGATGACCGATCGCAAGGCACGTGCCACTGGCGTGGGCGGCGAAGTTCTTTGCTACGTCGCGTAAGGAGTAGACCATGTCCCGTGTAGGTAAGGCTCCCATCGCGCTGCCCAAAGGCGCAGAAGTCAATGTGGCGGCTGGCGTGCTCTCCGTTAAGGGCCCGCTCGGCACGCTGACGCAGCCGATTCACAGCCTGGTCAAGGTCAATGTCGAAAACGACACGCTGACCTTCGCTCCGGTTGATGAATCGCGCGAAGCAAACGCACTGCAGGGCACCATGCGCGCCCTGGTGGCCAATATGGTCAAGGGTGTAACCGCCGGTTTCGAGCGCAAGCTTAACCTGGTCGGCGTGGGCTATCGTGCCCAGCTGCAAGGTACTGCGCTGAAGCTCCAGCTTGGTTTCTCGCACGACGTGATCCATGCGATGCCGGAAGGCGTGACGGCGGCAACGCCCACGCAGACCGAGATCATCATCAAGGGTGCGGACAAGCAGAAAGTCGGTCAGGTGGCTGCGGAAGTCCGCGCGTACCGTCCGCCTGAGCCCTATAAGGGCAAGGGCGTTCGCTACTCGGACGAGCGCGTCATCCTGAAGGAAACCAAGAAGAAGTAAGGGGTGCAATCATGAACAAGAAAGACGCTCGTTTGCGCCGTGCACGTCAGACCCGCGCCAAAATCGCGGAGTTGAAGATCAACCGTCTGACCGTGTTCCGTACGAATTCGCATATTTACGCCCAGGTCTACTCGCCGTGCGGCACGCAAGTGCTGGCATCGGCTTCGACCGCCGAGGCAGAAGTGCGCAAGGAACTGACCGGCAGCGGTGCTACCGCAGCCGCCGCGACCCTGATTGGCAAGCGCATCGCCGAAAAGGCGAAGGCAGCTGGCGTGGAAACCGTTGCGTTCGATCGCGGCGGCTTCCGCTTCCATGGTCGCGTGAAGGCACTGGCTGACGCAGCACGCGAAGCCGGCCTTAAGTTCTAAGCGCACATAGAGAGATACGTCATGGCAAAAATGCAAGCAAAAGTCCAGCAGGACGAACGCGACGACGGCCTCCGCGAGAAGATGATCTCGGTCAACCGTGTCACCAAGGTGGTGAAGGGTGGCCGGATTCTCGGTTTCGCTGCGCTGACCGTGGTTGGTGACGGCGATGGCCGCATCGGCATGGGCAAGGGCAAGGCTAAGGAAGTGCCGGTTGCAGTTCAGAAGGCAATGGACGAAGCCCGTCGCAAGATGGTCAAGGTCTCGCTGAAGAACGGCACGCTGCAACACGAAGTCGTTGGCAAGCACGGCGCCGCCAAGGTGCTGATGATGCCGGCCAAGGAAGGTACCGGCGTGATCGCTGGTGGCCCGATGCGCGCGATTTTCGAGGTGATGGGCGTGACCAACGTCGTGACCAAGTCGCACGGCTCGACCAATCCGTACAACATGGTTCGCGCCACGCTGGACGGTCTTCAAAAGATGAGCACGCCGGGCGAGATCGCCGCAAAGCGTGGCAAGTCTGTTGAAGACATCCTCGGTTAAGGAGTCGGACGAAATGTCGCAACAAACCGTAAAAGTGCAACTCGTGCGCAGCCTGATCGGCACGCGTGAGGATCATCGCGCCACCGTCCGTGGCCTGGGCCTGCGCCGTATCAATTCGGTGTCGGAGCTGCAGGACACGCCCGCCGTGCGCGGCATGATCAACAAGGTCTCGTACCTGGTCAAGGTTCTGGCCTGAGTCCCGGGACACGGAGAGCAAGATGCAACTCAACAACCTGAAACCGGCTGACGGTTCGAAGCACGCCAAGCGTCGCGTCGGCCGCGGTATCGGCTCCGGCCTGGGCAAGACTGCCGGCCGTGGTCACAAGGGTCAGAAGTCGCGTTCGGGCGGCTTCCACAAGGTCGGCTTCGAAGGCGGTCAAATGCCGCTGTATCGTCGCCTGCCGAAGCGTGGCTTCACGTCGCTGACGAAGGCCTTCAACGCCGAAGTGACCCTGCGTGATATCGAGCGCCTGGAAGCCACCGAGGTGGACCTGCTGGTTCTGAAGCAAGCTGGCCTGGTGGCTGAGCTGGCCAAGAGCGCCAAGGTCATCAAGGCTGGTGAGCTGACCCGCAAGGTTACGATCAAGGGTCTGGGCGCCACCGCTGGTGCCAAGGCTGCGATCGAAGCCGCCGGCGGTCAGATCGCGGCGTAATTTAGCAGCAGATTTCGCAGCATAGGCGAGTCACAGTCGGAGCATCGTTTGGCCACGGCGAAACCCAATGCAAGCACGCAAGCCAAGAACACGGCGAAGTACGGCGACCTAAAGCGCCGGCTGATGTTCCTGGTGCTGGCCTTGATCGTGTACCGCATCGGAGCGCATATTCCGGTGCCGGGAATCGATCCGGAACAGCTTGCGAAGCTTTTCCAGAGTCAGTCAGGTGGCATCCTCGGGATGTTCAACCTGTTCTCGGGCGGTGCGCTGTCGCGCTTTACCGTCTTCGCGCTCGGCATCATGCCGTACATCTCGGCGTCGATCATCATGCAATTGCTGACGATCGTGCTGCCGCAGCTGGAGTCGTTGAAGAAGGAAGGGCAGGCGGGTCAACGCAAGATCACGCAGTACACGCGCTACGGCACGGTGGTTCTGGCCACTTTCCAGGCGCTGTCGATTGCGGTCGCGCTGGAATCTCAGCCTGGTCTGGTGATCGATCCGGGCCTGATGTTCCGGGCTACGGCAGTGATCACGCTGGTGACCGGTACGATGTTCCTGATGTGGCTGGGTGAGCAGATCACCGAGCGGGGTCTGGGCAACGGTATCTCGATCATCATCTTCGGCGGTATCGCAGCGGGCTTGCCCAACGCGATCGGCGGGCTCTTCGAACTGGTTCGCACTGGTTCCATGAGCATCATTGCTTCGATCCTGATCGTGGCAATCATCGCCGGTGTTACCTTCGCCGTGGTGTTTGTCGAGCGTGGCCAGCGCAAGATCCTGGTGAACTATGCCAAGCGTCAGGTCGGCAACAAGGTGTATGGCGGTCAATCGTCGCACCTGCCGCTGAAGCTGAACATGGCAGGGGTGATTCCGCCGATCTTCGCATCGTCGATCATCTTGTTCCCGGCGACCATCGCGGGCTGGTTCACGTCTGACTCGACGAGCGCTGCCGGCCGGTTCATCAAGGACCTGGCTGCGACGCTTTCGCCGGGACAGCCGGTCTACATCCTGCTGTACGCTGCTGCAATTATATTTTTCTGCTTCTTCTATACGGCTCTTGTGTACAACAGCCGGGAAGTCGCGGACAACCTGAAGAAAAGCGGTGCCTTCATTCCGGGCATTCGTCCGGGCGAGCAGACGACGCGCTACATCGACAAGATTCTTGTCCGTCTGACGCTGGCTGGTGCGATCTACATCACACTGGTCTGCCTGTTGCCGGAATTCCTGGTACTGCGCTGGAACGTTCCGTTCTATTTTGGCGGAACCTCGTTGCTGATCATCGTGGTCGTCACGATGGACTTCATGGCCCAGGTCCAGTCCTATGTCATGTCGCAGCAATATGAGTCCCTGCTGAAGAAAGCGAATTTCAAGGGTAATCTGACCTTGCGCTGAAGCCGGGTCGGTACAGGCTAGGTATGGCAAAAGACGACGTCATCCAGATGCAGGGGGAGGTCCTGGAAAACCTCCCCAACGCGACGTTCCGCGTCAAACTGGAAAACGGCCATGTGGTGCTGGGCCATATCTCCGGCAAGATGCGAATGAACTACATCCGGATTCTTCCGGGTGATCGGGTGACGGTTGAACTGACCCCATATGATCTGTCACGCGCGCGCATCGTCTTTCGGACGAAGTGAAGCGAACAGGAATTGAAGGAAGAGGAAAATCATGAAAGTGCTGGCTTCTGTTAAGCGCATTTGCCGCAACTGCAAAGTTATCAAGCGCAACGGTGTCGTGCGCGTGATCTGCTCGTCGGATCCCCGCCACAAGCAACGCCAAGGCTAATCGGAAAGAGGATTGACGAATGGCACGTATCGCAGGGGTTAACATCCCGAACCATAAGCATACCGAGATTGGCCTGACGGCTATTTACGGTATCGGCCGCTCGCGCGCCCGCAAGATTTGCGTGGCCACCGGCGTTCCCTTTGACAAGAAGGTCAAGGACCTGACCGACGGCGACCTGGAAAAGCTTCGTGACGAAGTAGCCAAGGCCACGGTTGAGGGTGACCTGCGTCGTGAAACCACGATGAACATCAAGCGTCTCATGGACCTTGGTTGCTATCGTGGCGTCCGTCACCGCAGGGGTCTCCCGATGCGCGGTCAGCGCACCCGCACCAACGCCCGTACCCGCAAGGGTCCGCGTAAGGCCGGCGTGGCTCTGAAGAAGTAAAGCCGAAGGCAGAGGAAGAAACTAATGGCAAAAGGTCCGAATAACGCCGCCCAGCGCGCGCGTAAGAAGGTCAAGAAGAACGTTGCCGACGGCATTGCGCACGTCCACGCTTCGTTCAACAACACCATCATCACGATCACCGACCGTCAGGGCAATGCCCTGGCATGGGCAACCTCGGGTGGCCAGGGCTTCAAGGGTTCGCGTAAGTCGACGCCCTTCGCAGCTCAGGTTGCTGCAGAGAACGCCGGCCGCGTGGCGCAAGACCAGGGTATCAAGAACCTGGACGTGCGCATCAAGGGCCCCGGCCCTGGCCGTGAATCGGCTGTGCGCGCGTTGAACGCGCTCGGCATCAAGATCTCGATTATCGAAGATGTGACGCCAGTGCCGCACAACGGCTGCCGTCCGCCCAAGCGTCGTCGGATCTAAGCGCCGGTGTGATACCCGGGCTGCGGGTGAGGTCTTCCTCGCCCTCTGCCCGGTGTGGTAGCATCGCACGTTGACCTGCTGCATATGCTTTGCGGCAGGTTTTCGTTTTGCGTTTTTGTGTCTGGTGATTGGCCTGCTGGTCTGTCGCCTGGTGCAAATAGCCAGTCATATGCTTTTGCGCGTGTCCTTTAGGGGAATGCGCTGGATAAGCCCACCGTCTGCCACTCACGCGTCCCTCAAACGGGCGGAGAAGGCGGACTCGCGGCGCGTCAAACAAGGCGCCGCGATCGATCAGGAAGGAAGATAAAGTGGCACGTTATATCGGCCCGAAGGCCAAACTCTCCCGCCGTGAAGGTACCGACCTGTTCCTGAAGAGCGCACGCCGCTCGCTTGCAGACAAGTGCAAGCTGGACAGCAAGCCGGGCCAGCATGGCCGCACCTCGGGTGCACGTACCTCCGACTACGGCAACCAACTGCGCGAAAAGCAGAAGGTCAAGCGTATCTATGGCGTGCTCGAGCGCCAGTTCCGCCGCTACTTCGCTGAAGCCGACCGCCGCAAGGGCAACACCGGCGAGAAGCTGCTGCAACTGCTGGAATCGCGCCTGGACAACGTCGTGTACCGCATGGGCTTTGGCTCGACCCGCGCTGAAGCGCGCCAGCTGGTGTCGCACAAGGCGATCCTGCTGAACGGTCAAGCCCTGAACGTGCCGTCGGCACAAGTCAAGGCTGGTGACATCATCACCATCCGCGAGCAGTCGAAGAAGCAAGTCCGTATCGCCGAAGCGCTGTCGCTGGCTGAGCAATCGGGTTTCCCGGCATGGGTTGCCGTGGACGCGAAGAAGTTCGAAGGCACATTCAAGCAAGTGCCGGATCGCGCCGATATCTCGGGTGACATCAACGAAAGCCTGATCGTCGAGTTGTATTCGCGTTAATCACTCGAATTCTGACCGACACCATCGAACGGCCAGGGGCTTGCGTTTCCCGCCAAGCTTCACATTCAGCCCGACGCGCTGCCGCGCGTCGGGCTTATTGCCCATCGTGCGATGGGATTTTCAGGTTCCAAACGTCAGCCTTATCGGTGTAACGAGCCGAGGGTATTGAAAAGGACAACCTAATGCAAACAGCACTACTCAAGCCTAAAATTATTGCCGTGGAGCCGCTCGGCGACCATCACGCGAAGGTCGTGATGGAGCCGTTCGAGCGTGGCTATGGCCATACGCTCGGTAACGCCCTGCGTCGCGTGCTGCTGTCGTCGATGGTCGGTTATGCCCCGACCGAAGTCACGATCGCTGGGGTGGTCCATGAGTACTCCACCATCGATGGCGTGCAGGAAGACGTAGTCAACCTGCTGCTGAATCTGAAGGGTGTGGTCTTCAAGCTGCACAACCGCGACGAAGTCACGGTCTCGCTGCGCAAGGAAGGCGAAGGCGTTGTGACGGCTGCCGATATCGAGCTGCCCCACGATGTCGAGATCATCAACCCCGGCCACGTGATCGCTCACCTGTCGGCCGGCGGCAAGCTCGATATGCAGATCAAGGTCGAACAAGGCCGTGGTTATGTGCCGGGCAACGTGCGCAAGTTCGGCGACGAAGCGGGCAAGGTCATTGGCCGCATCGTGCTGGACGCTTCGTTCTCGCCGGTGCGCCGCGTTTCGTACGCAGTCGAATCGGCTCGTGTGGAACAGCGTACCGACCTCGACAAGCTGGTGATGAACATCGAAACCGACGGCGTGATTTCGCCCGAAGAAGCGATTCGTCAATCGGCGCGCATCCTGGTCGACCAGTTGTCGGTGTTCGCCGCGCTGGAAGGCACCGAGTCGTCGGCGGAAGCCGCTTCGAGCCGCACGCCGCAGATCGATCCGATCCTGCTGCGCCCGGTCGATGACCTGGAGCTGACCGTGCGTTCGGCCAACTGCCTGAAGGCCGAAAACATCTACTACATCGGCGACCTGATCCAGCGCACCGAGAATGAGCTGCTCAAGACCCCGAACCTGGGTCGCAAGTCGCTCAACGAAATCAAGGAAGTGCTGGCTTCGCGCGGTCTGACCCTCGGCATGAAGCTCGAGAACTGGCCGCCCGCAGGGCTGGAGAAGTAATAGCCAGGCGCGGTGGCGGGCTTGCCCAGCCGCCGCGCCAGGTCATCGCGGCGACCGGCATGTGCCGGCTGCCTTAATAGACTACCGGCCCGCGCCGAACCGGAGATTGCTCCGGCCAAGCGATAGAAGAGCTGGTCAAACATTGCAATAAAGGAATCATCATGCGTCACCGTCATGGTTTGCGGAAACTGAACCGCACCTCGTCGCACCGCCTCGCGATGCTGCGCAACATGTCCAACTCGCTGTTCCAGCACGAGCTGATCAAGACCACCCTGCCCAAGGCCAAGGAACTGCGCAAGGTTGTCGAGCCCCTGATCACGCTGGCCAAGAAGGACACCGTTGCCAACCGCCGCCTGGCTTTCGCCCGTCTGCGCGACCGCGACATGGTCACCAAGCTGTTCAACGAACTCGGCCCGCGTTACAACGCGCGTCCGGGTGGCTACACCCGTATCCTGAAGTTCGGTTTCCGCCAGGGCGACAATGCGCCGATGGCGCTGGTCGAGCTGGTTGACCGCCCGGAAATCACCGAAGCGCCGGCTGAAGAAGCAGGCGAATAAGGTTGATTCCGTCCCGGCCCGCTTGCGACCGTTGGTCGCGGCGAGCCGCGCGGACACCGCTTACAATCGAGCCAGGCTACATGCCTGGCTCTTTTGTTTTCCGGGGCTGGCGCGCCAGGGTCTGGCCGCCGGGCCGGCTGTGGCCTGGGAGGACGATCTGATGAGCGAAGCAATCTTGGTGATGACATCGCTGCCGGACGCCGAGTCCGCGGGGCGTGTTGCAAGGGCCGTGCTGGAGTCGAGGTTGGCGGCATGCGTGAACCGGCTGGCGCCGTGCGAGTCCGAGTACTGGTGGCAAGGTGAGATCGAAAGCGCACGCGAGTGGCCGCTGATGATCAAAACCACCCAGGAGCGTTATGCCGCGCTGGAGGCAGCGATTCGGCTCGCGCACCCCTACGAGGTGCCTGAGATCGTGGCAATGCCGCTGGTCGCGGGATTCGCGCCTTATCTGGCCTGGGTGGCGCACGAGACCCGAACGGCCACAGACGAAGGCGACAGTGCGTAAGGATGGCGGTCGCTGCGCCGACTCACACTGATGCTGGCAATAAAGCACCGCGGCCGGTGACCGGCGCTATGATGCGAGCGCAATGCGGATACGACGAATGACATTTCAAAGGCAGGGCATGAGTTTCGGTGTGAGCGCGAACGCGTCGGGTGGTTCGGGGGCTGGGCAAGCCGTGCGGCATAGTGCCGCAGTGCGGCTGCTGATCATGCTGCTGGCCTCACTCTGGCTGTGCCTCGCCGGCGTAGCGCATGGCGCCGATGACGACTTCTTGCCGCCGGAACAGGCCTTCCGGTTTGCTGCCCATCAGGTCGATGCGAAGACGATCGAGGTTCGCTTCGACGTGGCGGATGGCTATTACCTCTACCGCGATCGCTTTGCCTTTGCGGCGCAGCCTGCATCCGTCAAGCTCGGTGCGCCGGTGTTCCCGCCCGGCAAGGTCAAGTTCGACGAGACATTTGGCAAAGAGATGGAAACCTATCACGGCGGGCTGACCATCCGCGTGCCGGTGGAGTCTGCACCGGCCGACGGCAAATGGTCGCTGGTGGTGACTTCCCAGGGCTGTGCCGACAAAGGCCTGTGCTATCCGCCGCAGGAAAGTGTGTTCAAGGTCGGCGGTGGTGTGCTTGACGGATTGTTCGGCAAACGGGCACCGGCGGATTCCAGCAGCATCGGCAACAACCCGGCCGCCGCAAGCGGCGACGCGGCCGGCCCCTCCCCCGCCCTGCTGGCCCCGACGGCCGACGAGAACGACCGCATCGCCGGCGCCCTGGCCAGCCGCAACCTCGGCGTGATCGCAGCGCTGTTCTTCGGCCTGGGCCTGCTGCTGACCTTCACGCCGTGCGTGTTGCCGATGGTGCCCATCCTGTCGTCGATCGTGGTGGGCGAGCACGTTACGCGCAAGCGTGCCTTGCTGGTATCGCTGTCCTATGTGCTCGGCATGGCAGTGGTCTACACGGGGATCGGCGTGGCGGCGGGCCTGCTGGGTGAGGGCCTCTCCGCGGCGCTGCAGGCGCCGTGGGTGCTGGCTGCCTTTGCGCTGCTGATGGTGGCGCTGTCGCTGTCCATGTTCGGTCTCTATGAGCTGCAGCTGCCGCAGCACTGGCAGACCCGGCTGACGGCATCGTCCAACCGCCGCCAGGGCGGGCAGCTTGCCGGTGCCGCAGCCATGGGCGCAATCTCCGCGCTGATCGTCGGGCCGTGCGTGACGGCGCCACTGGCCGGCGCGCTGGCCTATATCGCGCGCACTGGCGATGCTGTGGTCGGCGGCGGTGCGTTGTTTGCCATGGCGCTCGGCATGGGCGTGCCGCTGGTGCTGGTGGGCGTGGGAGCGGGCAACCTGCTGCCGCGCGCCGGACGCTGGATGGAGACGACCAAGCGCTTCTTCGGCTTCCTGCTGCTGGGTGTGGCGCTCTGGATGGTGAGCCCGGTGCTGCCCGCGTGGGCGCTGATGGCGGGCTGGGCTGCGCTGCTGCTGGTTGGTGCGGTCTTCCTGAGCGCCTTCGATTCACTCGGCCCAGATGCGCATGGCCTGGCCAGGGTAGGCAAGGGCCTGGGCCTGCTGGCGGCGCTGGCAGGCGCCATCCTCCTGGTCGGGCTGGCCTCCGGCGGCCGGGACCCCCTGCAGCCGCTGGCGCACCTGAGCGCCGCGCGCTCGGCGCCGGAAGCGGCGGCCGGCGGCGCGTCCGACGTACGGTTCGAGCGCGTCCGCTCAGTTGCGGAGCTCGATGCACGCGTGGCGCAGGCCGCTGCCGCCGGCAAGCCGGTGCTGCTCGATTTCTATGCGGACTGGTGCGTGAGCTGCAAGGAGATGGAACGCTTCACATTTACCGATGAGCGCGTGCGGGCGCGGCTGTCCGAGGTTGTGATGCTGCAGGCGGATGTCACCCGGAACAACGCCGATGACCGCGCGCTGCTCAAGCGCTTCGGCCTGTTCGGCCCCCCGGGCATCATCCTGTACGGCGCCGACGGGCGCGAGCGGCCGGTCCGCGCGATCGGCTACCAGCCGGCCACACGGTTTCTCGACACGTTGTCGCGCGCGCTCGATACCAAGGCTAGTACCTGAGACATACCTGAAATACCCGAGGCGCCAGCTTCGGCTGGCGTCGGCTAGCTTTGCTCCAGCCGGCGCCCTAGCGCCCATACCGCGGCCAGCACCACCACCACCGCCCCCATCAGCCCCAGCGACCACCAGAAGCCCTGGGGCTCGCGCAGCCACGGCATGCGGTCGAAGTTCATGCCGAAGATGCCGGTGATCAGCGTGAGCGGCATGAACAGCGCGGTGATCAGCGTCAGCGTGCGCATGGTGCGATTGGTGCGGTGCGCCACCGAAGAGAAGTGAATCTGCACCGCGGACTCGATCGAGTCCTCCAGCCGCCGCGCATGGGCGAGCACGCGCGAGACGTGCTCCATCACGTCGTTGATCCGCACCAGCAGCGCATCGTCGCGGCCCGCCGTGCTTGGCGTACCTGGAGTGCCTGTGGCGGGCCCTTCACTCGCGATGCTATAGCTGTTGTCGAGCAGGCTGTCGCGGAACTCTTGCAGCGCGTCGTGCTGCTCCTCGCACAGGTGCTCCAGCCGCCGCAGCTCGATGCGGGCATCGAGCAAGCCTTCCCAGCTGGAAAAGCTGCGCCGCGCGTTAAGCAGCGCGCGCTGCCACCGGTCGAGCTGGCGCGTCAGCGGCGCACGCAGGTCCAGGTAGCGGTCGACCATGGCGTTGAGCAGCCGCAGCATCAGGTCTTCCGGGCGCGTTGGCGGGCGGATGCCATGCACCAGCGCGGCGTGGCCGTTGGCCCGTGTCTTTGACGCCGCTTGCGGCCGCGGCGCCTGGCACAGTTCAAGCAGGCGCTGGCGCACCTGGTCCAGCGTGCGCGATTGCGCGGGCCGTACCGTCAGCAGCACGTTGTCAAAGACGAAGAACGTGACCGGCTGGGTATCGATCTTGGCTAGCGCGGGCAGGAAGCCCGGCGGGTAGCGGCGCGGCTTGGCTGAGGTACTGGGTCTTGCCGCGGATTGCGGGCCGGCTGTCGCGCAGGCCGTGGCCGAAGCCACGGGCTGGCCCGGCATCGTCGGCATGTCCATCGCGGCGGTGGCTGAGGCCGCCGCCGTTGCCGTCGTGCTCGTACTCGTTCCGGATGCCGCCGCCCCCTCTGCGCCAGCCTCGGCGATCAGCCGGCTGGTCTCGAAGGTAAGCTTGCGGAAGATCACCATGTCGTAGGCATGCGTCGTATCGAAATACGACGGATGCGACGGGTTGGTGGCATCGATGAGATGCAGGTCCAGCACCGGGGCGCCCGTCAGCGCCTGGACGCTGTCGCGCCAGGCCGTCGGCGCGGCGCTGATTTCCTCGATCGGCGTGTCGACCCAGACGAAACGGGCCGCTGCATTGCCGGCGAGGAAGTCGCGCGCCGCGTCGAGCGAGGCGAGCGGATGGACCTGGCTGGCGGAAAAGCCTAGCAGCTGCATCCGGGCCGGTTCAGCGCGTGAGCAGGCGAGCGGCGTCGCGTGCGAAATAGGTCAGGATGCCATCGGCGCCGGCGCGCCGGAAGGCCAGCAGCGATTCCATCATGACCTTGTCGTGATCCAGCCAGCCATTCTGGGCTGCGGCCTTGAGCATCGCGTACTCGCCGCTGACCTGGTAGACGTAGGTGGGGAAACGGAACTCGTCCTTCACGCGCCGCAGGATGTCGAGGTAAGGCATGCCGGGCTTGACCATCACCATGTCAGCGCCTTCCATGATGTCCTGCGCCACTTCGCGCAGGGCTTCGTCGGAGTTGGCCGGGTCCATCTGGTAGGTCATCTTGTTGCCCTTGCCCAGGTTGGCCGCCGAGCCCACCGCATCGCGGAACGGGCCGTAGAAGGCCGAGGCGAACTTGGCCGAGTACGCCATGATCCGGGTATGGATATACCCGCCGTCTTCCAGCGCCGCGCGCACGGCGCCGATGCGCCCATCCATCATGTCCGAGGGCGCCACGATATCCACGCCGGCCGCAGCCTGCGTCAGCGCCTGCTTGACCAGGATCTCCACGGTGACGTCGTTGATCACGTAGCCGTCGTCATCCAGCACGCCGTCCTGGCCGTGGCTGGTGTACGGATCCAGCGCCACGTCGGTCAGCACGCCCAGTTCCGGGAATCGGTCCTTGAGCGCGCGCACGGCGCGCGGGATCAGGCCTTCGGCGTTGGTCGCCTCGATGCCGTCGGGCGTTTTCAAGACCGGATCGATCACCGGGAACAGCGCGATGACCGGGATGCCGAGTTTCACGCAGTCTTCCGCCACCGGCAGCAACAGGTCAATCGACAGACGCTCCACGCCGGGCATGGACGCCACGCTCTCACGCTGGTTTTGGCCGTCGACGATGAATACCGGATAGATCAGGTTATCTGGCGACAAGCGGTTCTCGCGCATCAGCCTGCGTGAGAAATCATCACGGCGCATGCGGCGCGGACGGTACTCGGGAAAAGTGGACATGGCTTGAGAGGAGTCGGAAAAGAAGTGCGGGAGTCTGCCGGGCGGCTGGCGCGATGTGGCTGGCGAGTGCCTGAGCAGGCCGCTTGCGAAAGAAAAACTAAACTTTTGATCTCGCCCGCTATCATACTCGCGGACACTCTGCGTTGCGCTCGCGTGATGCAGCGTCCCCCGCTACTCCTCCCTGAGCGGGTACCCGCCCTTAACCGGTGGGAAAGTTCGCCCCCGTTGCTTGCAACGGGGTTTTTTTTGCCCGCTCGTGTACCGGTGCAATTGCCGGTTCGGCAGGGGGGCAGCGCAGGAGTGGGTACGCGCAGGGGGGCGGAGGATCAGTTCGCGGGCGCTTCGGGGGGGATATCGCCAGCATCCGGTTCGGCTTGCGGCGCTGCCGCGGCCTTGCTGTCCGTGGCCACCGGGGGCAGGGCCTCGGGCAGGGACAGCCAGCCCGCCACCACGCGCTGGGCTTCCTCGATGCCGCGGCGCTTCAGGCTGGAGAACAGCTGCGCGGTCAGGGGGACGGGCGTGTCGAGCTGTTCCGCGTAGCCGGCCAGCACCTTGCGGGTTTCGCGCAGGGCCAGGGCGTTCTCGCTGTTGGTCAGCTTGTCAGCCTTGGTCAGCAACACGTGAATGGGCCGGCCCGTGGGCAGGAACCACTCGACCATCTGGCAATCCAGGTCGGTAAAGGGGCGGCGCGCGTCCATCATCAGCACCAGGCCGGACAGTTGCGAGCGGGTCTGCACGTAGTCGCTTAGCAACGCTTGCCAATGGAACTTGGCCGACCCCGAGACCTGCGCATAGCCGTAGCCGGGCAAGTCGACGAGGAAGGCGAGCGGGTCCGGCGCCTTGACCGGGGCCACGCCGAAGAAGTTGATGTGCTGGGTGCGGCCTGGCGTGCGCGACGAAAAAGCCAGCCGCTTCTGGTTGCACAAGATGTTGATGGCGGTGGATTTGCCGGCGTTGGAGCGGCCGGCGAACGCCACTTCCGGCACAGCCGTGGCAGGCAGGTCGCGCAGATGATTGACGGTAACGAAAAAGCGGGCCTGATGTAGGAGGGACATGCGCTTGGGCGATGGGGCGGGTGGGGGCGGGCTGCCGCCTGGATTCAGGCGGGTTCGCCGGCGTCACCGCGCCGATGTGAGTGAGGTGGGCGGCACATGCGGCCGCCTGGATGGCCGGGGCTGGCGTCTGGCCGCGTCGCGGCGCGCACATCCTCTATCCGGCACACGATTTATTGTACAATAACGCGGTTAACGGCCTCTCGATTAGGTGACGCGCGGCATCCTTGGTCGCGCATTTATCTGGCAGGGAAGTCTTGCGTGTCCGTTCCATCGTGGTAGCAAGCCTGTTGGTCTAGTCCCTGTTATGGCGCCGAAGCCTGGCGCCAGCGCAAGAGGGCCAACCGGGGGTCTGGGCCTGCTACCGGGATATTCGCACGGTCTGCCGCTCTCGTTCGCATGGGGGCGGTGCCATCCGGCTTTCGCCTGGGCGTTTTCTAGCTTCAGGCGAGCCGGCGGTCCGTCGTGATGAATTTCCGATGTCAAAGTGCCTGTCCATCGCGTCCTCACCGCGGGCAGTGTGCTGAACGGCGTGCCCCATGGAATTCAAAACAATTCAGACAAGGTGTGCGAATGAACCGCATTGCGAAACTTCTGGCTGTTGTGGCGCTGGCTCTGCCGGCAACTGCCATGACCGGTCTGGCATCTGCCGCAGAGCAGGCCGCCGCAAAGGCTGATCCGGCCAAGGGCGAAACCCTCTACACGCAAGGTGCCCCTGATCGCAATGTCCCGGCTTGCCTGAGCTGCCATGGCGCCAACGGCAACAGCGGCGGCGCCGCCAACCCGAAGCTGGCCGCCCAGCATCCGGAATACGTGCACAAGCAGCTCGACGACTTCAAAGCCAAGGCTCGCAACAACGCCATCATGTCGCCGTACGCGGCCGCCTTGTCCGAGCAGGAAATGAAGGACGTCGGCGCCTACCTGGCCAAGCAGACCCAGAAGCCTGCCACCGCCAAGAACAAGGACACCATCGAAGCCGGCCAGAAGATCTACCGCGGTGGCATCGCGGCCAAGGGCGTGCCGGCCTGCGCGGCTTGCCACGGCCCCACCGGCGCCGGCATTCCGGCCCAGTACCCGCGCATCGGCGGCCAATGGTCCGAGTACACTGAAGCGCAACTGGTTGCGTTCCGCCAGGGCACCCGCAAGAACAATCCCGTGATGACCACCATCGCCGCCAAGATGTCGGACGCCGAGATCAAGGCTGTGGCCGATTACGTCGCAGGGATTCGCTAAGTCGTTCCGCGCCGGGTAGCCGGAGCACTGCAGCGGGCCTCGTCACTCGCGAGGCACCACGCCCAGGTGCAACCAAGCAGCCCGGCAACAATCGAAGAGGGTGGCCTGCGCGAGCAAGTCCACCCTTTTTCATTTCAAGGCCGAGGGCCCCACTGCACATGTCCACCGCTTCCACGTCAGGACTGCACCTGAAGACTTCTCACCGCCTGCTACGCGACGCGGTTGAGCTGCTGTCCTCGATGCGTTTCGCTATCGCGCTGCTGACGGTGATTGCGATTGCCAGTGTGGTCGGCACCGTCCTCAAGCAGAACGAGCCCTATCCCAACTACGTGAACCAGTTCGGCCCTTTCTGGGCTGACCTGTTCCACGCGCTGTCGTTGCAAAAGGTTTACAGCTCCTGGTGGTTCCTGCTGATCCTGACCTTCCTGGTGATTTCCACCTCGCTTTGCCTGACCCGCAATGCGCCCAAGATGATCAAGGATATGCGCTCGTGGAAGGACCACGTGCGTGAGCGCAGCCTGCGGTCCTTCCACCATCATGCCGAGTTCGATTCAGGCCGCCCCCGCGCCGATGCGGTGACGCGCCTCACCGCGCTGCTGGCCAATCGCGGCTACCGCATCAAGAGCGTTGCGCATGAAGGCGCCACCTTGCTGGCCGCCAAGGCGGGCGCGGCCAACAAGCTCGGCTACATCCTCGCGCACACCGCTATCGTGGTGATCTGCGTCGGCGGCCTGCTCGATGGCGACATGCTGATCCGCGCGCAGATGTGGTTTGGCGGCAAGAGCCCGATCAGCGGCAACGCAGTAATCAACGACATCCCGCCTGAGCACCGCTTGTCGGTCAACAATCCGGGCTTTCGCGGCAACGCCTTCGTGCCGGAAGGCTCGACGGTGTCCACCGCTATCCTGAATATCTCGGACGGCGCGCTGGTGCAGGACCTGCCGTTCAATATCACGCTGAAGAAGTTCACCGTCGAACATTACTCGACCGGCATGCCCAAGCTGTTCGCCTCCGACGTGGTCATCACGGACCGCGCCACCGGCCGCAAGACCGAGGCCACCATCAAGGTCAACGAGCCGCTGGTGGTGGATGGCGTGGCCATCTACCAGTCCAGCTTCGAGGATGGTGGCTCCAAGCTGAAGTTCGTTGGCTACCCGATGCAGGGTATTGGCGACAAGACCTTTGCCTTTGCCGGCACCGTGGGCGCCAACGCGCCACTGACCGGCACGGGCAACGCGGCCGACGCCGAGGGGTTGACGGTCGAGTTCAGCGATTTCCGCCTGATGAATATCGAGAACGTCACCGATGCATCGGGCAAGCCGGACGCGCGTGGCGTTGCGCGCAAGTCGCTCAACGAGAAGCTCGAGTCTCACCTGGGCTCGGCGGTCAATCCTGACCGTGCGAAGGAGTTGCGCAACGTTGGCCCTTCGGTGCAGTACAAGTTGCGCGACCGCAACGGCCAGGCCCGCGAATTCAACAACTACATGGTGCCGGTGCAACTCGATGGCCAGTCGGTCTTCCTTGCCGGCATGCGGGATACGCCTAGCGAGCCGTTCCGCTACCTGCGCATCCCGGCCGACGAGCAAAACAGCGTGGCGGACTGGATGCGCCTGCGTGCCGCGCTCCAGGACCGCGCGATGCGCAGCGAAGCCGCGCGCCGCTTCGCACTTGCCTCGATGCCGGGCGATGGCCGCGAAGTTTTGCGCGGCCAGCTGGCCGAGAGCGCCCTGCGTGCGCTCGACCTGTTTGCAGGTGCCTCGCGCAGCAACCCGCAAGCCCCGCCGGGCGGCTTCACCGCGATTGCCGCCTTTCTGGAAAAGTCCGTGCCGCCGGCCGAGCAGCAGAAAGCCGCGGATGTGCTGCTGAAGATCCTCAATGGCTCGATGTGGGAACTCTGGCAGTTGGCGCGCGCGCAAGACAAGCTGCCGGTGGTGCCAAATAGTGCCCAGAGCGGCGCTTTCATGCAGCAAGCCATCAATGCGCTGTCCGACAGTTTCTTCTACACCGCGCCGGTTTTCCTGCAGCTCGACGACTTCACGGAAGTGAAGGCCAGCGTGTTCCAGATGACCCGTGCACCAGGGAAGAACATCGTGTATCTTGGCTGTCTGCTGTTGGTGCTGGGCGTGTTCTCGATGTTCTACATCCGCGAGCGCCGCGTCTGGCTCTGGGTGAAGGATCCCGCGGATCCCGCGGACCCCGCGGGAACCGCCGGCGGGCAGGGCGCCGCCAGCCATGTGCTGATGGCCATGTCCACGCAGCGCCGTACACTGGATTTCGAGAAAGAGTTTGTCGCGCTGCGCGACGATGTAGGCCGTGCCGCCGGCAGCATCGACACGGCCGGCGCCCGCAATTAAGCAGGAACCACTATGTCTTCGAATGTGAATCGGGCCCGGCCGGGCATGCACGAGAGTCCGGCGGGCGTTGCCGCGAGTGACGCCGAGCAGGCCTACCTGGAGCCGTCGTTCCTGCGCCGGCTGGGCTGGGTCGACTGGCTCTTTGCCTTGATGCTGGCAGTGGGCGCGGGCTTCGCGCTGGCGCGCTACGGCGAGTGGATGAATGTCTACGACAAGGGCGTGCTGATCGCCGCGGTGCCTACCTTCGCGCTGCTGGGATGGCACTGGAAGCCGGTGCGGCTGCTGATGGTGACGCTGACCGTGTTGTCGCTGTTCGCGATCCAGCTCTACCAGGGCCAGTTGCCGCGCGCCGAGCAGGCCTTCTTCCTCAAGTACTTCCTGTCGAGCCAGTCCGCCATCTTGTGGATGAGCGCCCTGGTGTTCCTGTCCACCCTGTTCTATTGGGGCGGCTTGCTGGCGCGCTCGGAGACCGGGCTGCAGATCGGCAGCAAGATGGTCTGGGCAGCGGTGGTGCTGGGCTTTACCGGCATGCTGGTGCGCTGGTACGAGTCCTACCTGATCGGCGCCGACATCGGCCACATCCCCATCTCCAATCTGTACGAAGTGTTCGTGCTGTTCACGCTGATCACCTCGTTGTTCCACCTGTATTACGAAGGCCGTTACAAGACCCGTGCGCTGGGGCCGTTCGTGATGCTGGTGGTATCGGCGGCGGTGGGTTTCCTGCTGTGGTATACGGTCAGCCGCGACGCGAGCGAAATCCAGCCGCTGGTGCCAGCGCTGCAGAGCTGGTGGATGAAGATCCACGTGCCGGCCAATTTCATCGGCTACGGCACCTTCGCCCTGGCCGCCATGGTGTCGGTGGCCTACCTGCTCAAGCAGCACGGCATTCTCGCCGAGCGTCTGCCCTCGCTCGAAGTGCTCGACGATGTGATGTACAAGTCGATCGCGGTGGGCTTTGCCTTCTTCACCATCGCCACCATCCTGGGCGCGCTGTGGGCGGCGGAGGCCTGGGGCGGCTACTGGAGCTGGGACCCCAAGGAAACCTGGGCGTTGATCGTCTGGTTGAACTACGCGGCCTGGCTGCATATGCGGCTGATGAAGGGCCTGCGCGGCACCATGGCGGCCTGGTGGGCGCTGGTGGGTTTGCTGGTCACGACCTTCGCCTTCCTGGGCGTCAACATGTTCCTTTCCGGCTTGCATAGCTACGGCGAACTCTGATCCGGGTGTTGCGCCGCAACGAGAAAACCTGCCCATCCCCCGATGCGGCAGGTTTTTTTTCGCCCGAATGGAATAAAGCCGTCACATCCGGTGTTTACTGAAGGGACGGCGCCGGCTGGCGGTGCCGCATCGCATGGAGATCGACATCATGGCCCTTTCCCGTCCCAACGCAGTAGTCGCTTCCCTCGCATCGTTGTCCCGTCCCGCCGTGCTCGCGCTCGCTTCCGCCGCGGTCCTGCTGTCCGCCTGTTCGGGCATGGGCAGCATGGGTGGCATGGGTAGCAGCGCCGGCAATATGCCGCCCACGGTGAAAGTTGCCGGTGGCACGTTGACCGATCCCCAGGGCCTGACGCTCTACACGTTCGATCGTGACACGGCCGGCAAGAGCGCTTGCAATGGCGGCTGCGCCACCAACTGGCCACCCCTGATGGCCGCGCCCGGCACCAGCGCCACGGGCGACTACAGCGTGATCACGCGCGACGATGGCGGCAAGCAATGGGCCTATCGCGGTAAGCCGCTCTACCGTTTCTCCAAGGATGCCAAGCCGGGCGACCGCGCGGGCGACAACTTCAACAACGCCTGGCACGCGGCAACGCCTTGATACGGGTGAGGGCGGCCTGACGGCATGGACGGCTTCGACCGCCAACTGGTGGCGCTGGCGCCGCGCTTGCGGCGCCACGCCCGGGGCCTGACCGGTGACGCGGCGTCCGCCGACGACCTGGTGCAGGACACGCTCGAGCGCGCGCTGCGCTACCGCTGGCGCTTTCGCCTGCGCGCGGGCGCCTGGTGGGGCGATGGCGCGGATGGACTGCTGTCTTGGCTGCTGACCATGATGCACCGGCTGCGTGTGAACGCGTACCGTCGCGCCGACCTGGTGACTTATACCGACACGCTGCCCGACGTACCCAGTGCTGCGCCTGAGCCCGGCCTGCGGCTGGACTTGGCGCGGGCGCTGGCCCGCTTGCCCGAGGCGCAGCGCGCGGTGATGCTGCTGGTCGGCCTGGAGCAGCTTAGCTACGCCGAGGCGGCGCAGGTGCTGGCGGTGCCGGTGGGCACCGCGATGTCGCGGCTGTCGCGGGCTCGGGAGCAGATGCGCATGCTGATGGACGGCGCGCCAGCCAAGGCGGCCGAGGCGAACCCGCAGGCCGCCGGCCGCGCGGCCGGACTGCAGCGAGTCAAATGATGTCCCCAGTCAACGAAGCCGATCTCCACGCCTATGCCGATGGCCAGCTCGATCCCGCCCGACGCGCCGAGGTGGAGGCGTACCTGGCCGCCCATCCCGAGGCCGGGGAGCGCGTGGGAGGCTGGCGGCGGCAGACAGAAGAATTGCACGCGGCATTCGACGGCGTGCTCAATGAATCCGTGCCGCTGGCGGCACTTCCATCAAGGCTGCGCGGCAGTCGCCGCGATGCGGCGCGGCGACCCACTGGCTGGAGCATGGCGCTGGCCGGCAGCCTTGCCTCGCTGGCGGTAGGCGGCGCAATCGGGTGGATTGCGCACGATCGCGCGGACACGCTGGCGGCCGGGGCGCCGTCGGTGGAGCGCTTCGCGCGCGAAGCGCTGGCCAGCCATGTCGTCTATGCGCCGGAGGTGCGCCATCCGGTCGAGGTGGCGGCCACCGATGAAGCCCATCTTGTTGCCTGGCTGTCCAAGCGCCTGGGGGCACCGCTGCGGGTGCCGGACCTGCGCGCCCAGGGATTCCACCTGATCGGGGGCCGTCTCGGGGTGGCCGAGGGCGGCCCGTCGGCCATCCTGATGTACGAGGCCGACGACGGCACCCGGCTGTCGCTGCAACTGCGGCACATGGCGCGCGACACGCCCGATACGGGCTTCCGGCTGGAGCGCATGGGCCCGGGGCCAAGCGAGCGTCCCGCCGCTGCGGCGCGTACCATGGCCTTTTACTGGGTAGACCGGGATCTTGGCTTCGCGTTGGCCGGGCCGCTGGAACGTGCACCCTTGCTGGCACTGGCGGAGGCTGTTTACCGGCAGTATCAGGGCGGTTGAGCCTCACACATGCGTTGCGCGGGGCACCCTGCATCCGTTTGCCGGCCACAATGCATACGAAGGCCGGGCGAGGCGACGACGACGGGCCTTAAAGAAAGATGTCAGGATTCCCTCGCTCCAACCGACTCAAGCGCAAGTCCAATCGTGCAGGGGGGCCCCGCCCGGGCCAGGCACGAACGGTGAACCGCATTTTGCATATGGCACGCAACGAGGAACAACGATGCTGATCCCCTCTCCGAAATGGCTACGCGGCGACGACATTGCCGCCAGCGAGATCACGCCCCGCGGTGTTTTCGACGCGCGGCGCCGCCTGCTGGCGCTGGCTGCCGCGGGCGCAACGGGGAGCACGCTGGCGCCATGGTTCGCACGTGATGCGCATGCCCAGGCGCCGCGCGGGCAGAGGCTGCCGGCCACGCCCAACAATGCCTACGTGGTGCCCGAGAAGCGCACGCCTTACGAGGATGTCACCACGTACAACAACTACTACGAATTCGGTACCGACAAAGCGGACCCGGCGCACAATGCCGGCACGCTGCGGACCCGGCCGTGGCAGGTCGCGGTCGAAGGCCTGGTGAAGAAGCCCAAGGTCTACGACATCGACGAACTCGTGCGCCTGATGCCGATGGAAGAGCGGGTCTACCGGCTGCGCTGCGTCGAGGGCTGGTCGATGGTGATTCCGTGGAGCGGCTACGCGCTGGCCGAGCTGGTCCGCCGCGTCGAGCCGCAGCCGGGCGCGAAGTACGTGGAGTTCGTCACGCTCAACGACAAGAAGCAGATGCCGGGCGTCAGCGCTCGCGTGCTGGACTGGCCCTACACCGAAGGCCTGCGCATGGATGAGGCGATGCACCCGCTGACCTTGCTGGCCTTTGGCCTGTACGGAGAGGTGCTGCCCAACCAGAACGGCGCGCCCGTGCGTGTGGTGGTGCCTTGGAAGTACGGCTTCAAGAGTGCCAAGTCCATTGTCAAGATCCGCTTCGTCGACAAGCAGCCCGCCACTAGCTGGAACCTGGCCGGGGCGCAGGAGTACGGTTTTTACTCCAACGTGAACCCGGACGTGGATCACCCGCGCTGGAGTCAGGCCACGGAGCGCCGCATCGGCGAGGACAAAGGCAGCGGCTTTGGCGCGCTGTTCGCGCCCAAGCGCAAGACGCTGCCATTCAACGGCTACGCGCAGCAGGTGGCATCGCTGTACCAGGGCATGGACCTGCGGAAGTTCTTCTGATGGCGCCACCGGATATGTCCCCATCGCGCCTGGCAGTGCGCCCGTCGCGGGCGGCCGGGCAGCGCGGGCTCGCGATGCTTGCGCCGGAACGCGTGCGCACGGTGAAGGTGGCGGTGTGGCTGCTTGCCGTGCTGCCTTTCTTGCGGCTGCTTTATCTCGGCTTTGCCGATCAGTTCGGCGCCAATCCGCTGGAGTTCGTCACGCGCTCGACCGGCACCTGGACGCTGGTCATGCTGTGCGTCACGCTGGCGGTGACGCCGCTGCGCCGGCTCACGGGTTGGAACTGGCTGATCCGGCTGCGCCGCATGCTCGGGCTCTTTGCCTTCTTCTACGCGCTGCAGCATTTCCTGTTGTGGCTTGCCGTGGACCGGGGCTTCGATGTGGCCTACATGATCAAGGACATCGCCAAGCGCCCCTTCATCACGGTGGGGTTTGCCGCCTTCGTGCTGATGGTGCCGCTGGCGGCCACCTCGGCCAATGCCATGGTCAAGTGGCTGGGTGGCAAGCGCTGGCAAGGGCTGCACCGGGCGGTGTACGCCATCGCCGTGCTGGCGATCCTGCACTACTGGTGGCATAAGGCAGGCAAGCACGACTTTGGCACGGTATCGATCTATGCCGCCGTGGTGTTCGGCTTGTTGGCGATGCGGGTCTGGTGGTGGTGGCGCAAGCCCGCAACGGGCCTCAACGCACAGCGGTAGAGCTCAAAGGTAGAGCGTGATTTCGCGCTCGGCAGGGCGGGGCGGCTGCCCAGCTTGGGGGAGCCATAGGGATTCAAGATGGCCCCGGACCAGGTCCAGCTCCGTCGAGCAGTGGCGCCGCCCCGGAAAGCGCCGCAGGTTGTCGGATTGCAGCGCCAGCATTGCTTGGTCCTGACACGCCACGCGCCTCAAGAGGGGCCATGCCAGCAACCGCACCGCCCATGCCGGCGCCCATCGCCCGGCCACGTGCAGGGTGGCAAATACGTGGGTTTGCGTCGTGCTTTCCGGTGTGAAATTCAGCGTGATCCAGAGCCGGCTGCCGTTGGCGTAGCGATAGTCGATCTGGGCCGTGCCCGCGCCGCTGAAATGCGCGCTCTCGCCGGTCCGTGGCGACTCGAACAAGCGATACAGCAGCCCGGACTGCATCGGCTGGTCGAGGTAGTCGACCGTGAACCCCCGTGGCGTATTCGACAAGCGGGCCCGCACCGGCGCGCGTTCGCCATCCTTGCGCACCAGCCCAGGATGCACCGTGTGCGTGTGCAACGGATCCAGGAAGTTCTCGATCGCGTCCAGCACATGGGCTTGCCAGCGGCTTTGCCACAGGAAGCGCCGGGAGCCGGCGGGCAGGGTGGCGACCGGCGCCGGCAGTGAGCGCGAGTCCTGCGCGGCTTGGCTGTCGGCCGCGGGCATCTCCGGGCCCGGCCGCAGCCAGACCAGCCCGTCATGCTCCAGGACCGGCAGGCGACGCACGCCAACCTGCGGCAGGCAGGCTTCGGGCGCCAATCCGGGCACCGCGCTGCAGCGCCCGTCCGCGCCGAAGGTCCAGCCGTGGTACGGGCAGCTCACGCCAAGCGGGCCGATGCGCCCATGCGACAGCGGCGCTTGCCGGTGCGGGCAGCGGTCCTCGCAGGCCAGGATCTCGCCGGAGGGCAGGCGTGCCAGCATCAGTGGGCGATCCAGCACCGTGACCGCCAGCGGGCGGGTATGCAGCGCACTGCTGCGCGCCACGGCGAACCATTGCGAGAAGACGGATTCTGGCCAGGGTGTGGATAACGTCATAGCTGGAACCGTTGCATGACAGGCACCCCGACGTGCGTGGCCAGCGAGCGCAGCAGCCCGATGCCGGCGCGCAGCGGCAGCGCCAGGTGCGCCGCATACACCGCGCTGTATTCGATTGCCGCCTGGCCGCCGCGCAGGCGCTTGAAGTGGCCCGCGCCAGCGCTCAGGTTGATGCCACAGCCGGTCTCGATGGCGCGCGCGAACACCGTTGCCATCAGCAGCCGGTACAGCCCCAGCGGGGCCGGCAGGGCCGTGTTGTAGCCGACCACCGGCGCGGTGATGATGCCGCCCTGCACGAACAGGCCCACCACGGCCTGCAGTTGCCCTTGCCTGTCGCGCCAGCCATGCAACTCCAGCAGCCCCGCCTCATGCCAGTGGCGCATGAAGGCGGCGGTGTAGTGCGGGTTGAGGCGGGAGTATTTGTCGAGGTACAGCAGCCCGTAGAGGGCGGCGATCCGCTCGTAGTCATCCTCCCGGCCGGCGGCTGCCCCGATGCTTTCGTTGCCGGCTCGTGCCAGCTCGGAGCGCTGCATCTCGCGCAGGTCGCGCTTGAGGTTGGCATGGCGTCCCTTGGCCAGGTCCGCGGCCTCGAAGCACCACACCTGGCGGCTCGGTACCAGGCTGAAACCCTCGGCCGCCAGTGCCGCCAGCCAGTCGGGGTGCTGGCGCGTATTGAGCGAGCGAAACCACAGCGCGTGGCGCGGCCAGCGGGCGCGGGCCTGGGCGATGGTGTGTTGCAGCGCGCTGGTGTCCAGCGCGGGATACAGGTTGGTCGACAGCAGCCAATTGTTGATGGCCACCGCGCGGTCGACGCCGGCAGCGCCCAGCCAGCGACCGTAGCCGCGGCACAGCAGGCGCAGCGGCAACGCCAGCGCGCCGTGCAGATGGCGGTCGATTTCCTCGCCCGCGTAGCGGCAATATGTGGTCAGCGGAGAGCAGACCCAGGCCGCGGTGGCATCGGCTTTGCCACTGTCAACCGTGACCGGCATGGCCCAATCGCCGGCACGGAGCAGGCCGACCTGGCTTTGCAGGTTGCGTACGAGTTGCGGGGTGGGCACCCGGGCATGCAGCGCCGACAGGCTTTGCGCGCAGCGATTGAATCGCGATGCTGCGCCGTTGTCGCCCGAGAGCATCGTCAAGGCGAGAGCTCCTCGCCATCCCATTCGATATCCCGCGTGGTGGCGGCCCGCAGGCTGCAGCGCCGGCTGAGGGCAAGCCGCCCGTAGGCGGCAAGATCGCGCAGGGCGCCCAGCAGCGGCGCGCGGTCGCCGGGCCGGGTGATCACGTCGTCGGCGCCGGCAAAGGCCCGGCGCCATTCTCCCAGCCTGCCGCGCCTTGCCATGTCGTAGAGCCCGGCACTCGCCATGACCGCGGTGATCATGCGCGGGCGCTGCGCCGATGGCGTGATGCAGTCACGCACGGCCGCGTCCCCGGCCAGCGCCGCCGGCACGGCGTCGTCCAGGCCGAACAAATGCAGGCCGCTGGTAGCGCGCGGGTTGCATTCGAGCACGGTGGGGTGGGCCGGATCGGCCTCGATCCAGTCGAAGGCGATCTGCCCGGTGAAGCCGATCCTGGCCACCAGCGTTTCGACGCAACGCTGGATAGCGGCGGATTCATGGTGCGCAAAGTAGAAGCTGGCGCTTTGGCTGAGCCGGTGGGCGGGGCGGTAGGCAGCGTGCGCGAGCAGCCGGCCTTGATGCGCGATGCTGTAGGAGCAGATTTCCGGCCCAGCCACAAAGTGCTGGGCCACCCAGCGGCCGTGTGCGGGCAGCGGCGGCGCAGCGGTGGGTACGCCTTGCGGGTACAGCCGCAGGTGTGCGCCGAAGCGGGAATACTCGGGTTTGAGCACCAGCGGCGTGGCGCCGGCCCAGGCGCGTGCCTGGCCGAGGCAGTCCACCAGCGCGCTGTCGGCGACGCGAAATCCGCACTCACGCGCCAGCGCCAGGAACTGCCACTTGCTGTGCAGGCCGCGCAGCTTGTCGAAGTCGTCGACGGCCACGGTGAGTGTTGCCGGCAGCTTGGCGCGGTGGCGGGAGAGAAAGAAGACTTCTTCGCAGGTTGGCACCACCAGGTCGATGCGATGCTGGTGCACGGCCTGGCGCAGGTCCTCGACAAAACGGGCCGGCTCGGTCCGCGGCGGCGCGAGCCGCACGGTGGCGCAGACGGCGCGCGATGCGCCGGCCGTATGGCAGGGGATGCTGTCCGCCACCACCGAGCGCCACCCCTGGCAGGCAAAGCGGCGCGCGTGATCGAGCGCCACGGGCGCGCGCCCGCCCAGGATCAGGACGCTGGGGGCCATTGGGGGGGCGCGAGTGGTGGCGCAGAGGGCGGGAGCTTAGCCTTGCAGCAGGCGTTCGTCGCGGAACAGGTCGGCCACGTGCTCGCGGCCGCGCACCAGGTGCACGTCGTCGCCGTCGACCATGACTTCGGCCGCGCGCGGGCGGGTATTGTAGTTGGAGCTCATGACAAAGCCATAGGCACCGGCCGACATCACGGCCAGCAGGTCGCCCGGCTGCACCGCCAGGGCGCGGTCGCGGCCGAGCCAGTCGCCGGATTCGCACACCGGGCCGACCACGTCGTAGGTCAGGGCGGTGGCCTGCGCAGCCTCGCGCAGCTGCACGGGCTCGATGCGGTGGTAGGCCTCGTACATGGCAGGGCGGGCCAGGTCGTTCATGGCCGCGTCGACGATGCAGAAGTTCTTGGCTGCGCCCGGCTTGAGGAACTCGACCTGGGTCAGCAGCACGCCGGCGTTGCCCACCAGCGAGCGGCCCGGCTCGAACAGCACCTCGCGATGGCCATGGCCGCGCTCGGCCACGCGGTCCAGCAGCGTGCGGGCAAAGCCGGTGATGTCCGGCGGGGTTTCGTCGTCGTAAGTGATGCCGAGCCCACCGCCTACGTCGATGTGTTCAAGGTTGATGCCTTCGCGTTCCAGCGCTTCCACCACGTCCAGCACCTTGTCCAGTGCTTCCAGGTAAGGGGCGACCTCGGTGATCTGCGAGCCGATATGGCAGTCGATGCCCGCGATATCCAGGTGCGGCAGCGCGGCGGCGGCGCGGTAGGTCGGCAGCACGTCCTCGAAGGCGACGCCGAACTTGTTGCCCTTCAGGCCAGTGGAGATATACGGGTGGGTCTTGGCGTCCACATCCGGGTTAATGCGCAGCGACACGCGCGCGCGCTTGCCCAGGCGGCCGGCCACGGCATTGAGGCGGTCCAGCTCGGGGATTGACTCCACGTTGAACGACAGCACATCGTGCTGGAGCGCCAGTTCCATCTCGGCGGTGGTCTTGCCCACGCCCGAGAACACTACCTTGCGCGGATCTCCGCCCACCGCCAGCACGCGCTGCAGCTCGCCGCCCGACACGATGTCGAAGCCCGCGCCGAGCCTGGCAAAGACCTGCAGGATCGCCAGGTTCGAATTGGCCTTCATGGCGTACTGCACGCGCGCGCGGCGCCCCTGGCACGCAGCGGCGTAGGCCTGGTAGGCGGCGGTCAGCGCGGCGCGCGAGTAGACGTAGGTAGGGGTGCCGTATTCGGCGGCAATACGCGCGAGCGGCACGTGCTCGACGCTCAGGGCGCCGTCGTGGCGATGGAAGAAGGCGGTCATGGTTATTTGGCGGTGGGAGTGGCGGCCGGCACTGCGTCCGGAGCCGTGGCGGGTGCCGCTGTGGCGGCGGAGCCCTTGGGGGCCGCCGGATTCGGCACGGCCGGGTTGCCCAGGCCTGGATCCGGTACGCCCGGCTGCGCCGGTGCGGGAGGCTGCTTGGGCATCGTCAGCGGGCCGCGGATGCCACATCCCGACAGCAGGGGCATCGCAAGGCTGGCGGCAAACGCCGATACAATCGCAACACGACGCAACATCGGGTCGTCCTTAAAATGTCGTTCAGGGTCGTCCCCGATCGTCCCGGAGTGTCCCTCAAGCGGAGCGCGGCGGGACCACCGGAAATACGAAGTACTTTTCAATACGCTGCCGGCTACGGCGCTACATCGCTATAGCGGCGCTGGCCGGCGGTCTTGGAGTTTAGCATGCCCCCCATGAGTGAAAGTGAGTTCCTGGCGCTGGCCAAGCAAGAGCTGGACCGGCTGGAAAGCGCGGTGGAAACCGCCGCCGACGCGGCCGACGCCGACATCGAAATCAACCGTGCCGGCAATCTCATGGAGCTCGAATTCGAAGACGGCTCCAAGATCATCGTCAACAGCCAGGCGCCCATGCAGGAACTGTGGGTGGCCGCGCGCTCGGGCGGTTTCCATTTTCGCCATGATGGCCAGCGCTGGGTCGATACGCGCGGCGGCGGTGAGCTGTATGCGGCGCTATCGGGCTACGTGAGCCAGCAGGCGGGGGTGACGCTGAAACTGGCCTGAGCGCTCTCGCCCAGGCACGAAAAAGCCGGCGCGAAGCCGGCTTTTTCATTGGCGGGAAGCTGTCCCGGCGGGGCCCCTCAGCCGCCGCCGAACATTTCCAGGATGCGCTTCTTCTCTGCCTCGACGTCGGCGGGCGATTGCGTGCTTTCGTCCGGCTTGCCAGGCCACGGATCGCCCAGGCCAACCGAAGCCACGCCGGCGCCGCCCGCGTTTTCCTCGAAGGTCCAGTCGCCGCCCACCATGACCACGCCTTCCGGAGCCTGGCGTTCGGGGAGCTCTGGTACGCCCTTGAGCATCTTGCCCATGTAGCCCACCCAGATCGGCAGCGCGAGGCCACCGCCGGTCTCACGCACACCCAGGCTCTTGGGCTGGTCGTAGCCCATCCAGGCGATGGCCACCAGCTTGGGCGTGTAGCCGGCGAACCAGGCGTCGACGGCGTCGTTGGTGGTGCCGGTCTTGCCGGCCAGGTCGTTGCGGCCCAGGCGTTGCTTGGCGCTGTTGGCCGTGCCGCTGCGCACTACCTCACGCAGCATGGTGTCGGCGATAAAGGCGGTGCGGGCATCCAGTACGCGTACCGCATCCGCGCCGGCGCGCTGGGGCTTGGTTTCGGAGATCACGTTGCCGCGCGCATCGACCACCTTCTGGATCAGGTAGGGATTGACGCGGTAGCCGCCGTTGGCAAAGACCGAGTAGGCGCCAGCCATCTGCAGCGGCGTGACGCTGCCAGCGCCCAGCGCCATCGGCAGGTAAGCCGGGTGCTTGTCGGCGTCAAAGCCAAAGCGCGTGATGTAGTCCTGGGCGTACTGGGTGCCGATGGCGCGCAGGATGCGCACCGACACCAGGTTCTTGGACTTGGCCAGCGCGCGGCGCATGGTCATCGGGCCTTCGAACTTGCCGTCGTAGTTCTTCGGCTCCCAGACTTGGCCACCGTTATCGCTGATCGACAGCGGCGCGTCATTGATCACCGTGGCAGGGGAGAATCCCTTTTCCAGTGCCGCGGAGTAGATGAACGGCTTGAAGCTGGAGCCGGGCTGGCGCCAGGCCTGCGTCACGTGGTTGAACTTGTTGCGGTTGAAATCGAAACCGCCAACCATCGAGCGGATCTCGCCGTCTTCCGGATTGAGCGAGATAAATGCGGCGGATACTTCCGGCAACTGCGTGACCGTCCACGCGCCTTTCTCGTCCTGTGTCACGCGGATGATCGCGCCCGGCCGGATCTTGGCCTTGGGTTGCGCATTGGCCGCCAGCGACGGCGCGATGAAGCGCAGCGCCTGGCCTTCGATGGTGGCGACTTCGCCGGACAGCAGCGTGGCGGTGACCTGCTTGGCCGTCACGCTGGTGACCACGGCCGAGCGCAGGTCGTCGCTGCCCGGGTGCTCCAGCAGTGCGTCGTCGATGGCCTGCTCGCGCTCGTCCGCGCCGGCGGGCAGGTCGATAAAGGCCTCGGGGCCGCGGTAGCCGTGGCGGCGCTCGTAATTCATGATGCCAGAGCGCACCGCCTCATAGGCGGCGTCCTGGTCGGGCTTGTTCAGCGTGGTGTAGACGGTCAGGCCGCGGGTGTAGGTTTCCTCGCGGTATTGCGCGTACATCAACTGGCGCACGATCTCGGCCACGTACTCGGCGTGGGTGGAGAACTCATTGCCCTCGCCGCGCACCTTCAGTTCCTCGTGGATGGCCTGGTCGTATTGCTCGGGCGTGAGGTAGCGCAGGTCGCGCATGCGCTGCAGGATGTACTCTTGGCGCACCTTGGCGCGCTTGGGGTTGACCACCGGGTTGTAGGCCGACGGCGCTTTGGGCAGGCCGGCCAGCATGGCGGCCTCGGCCGGCGTCACGTCCTTGATCGACTTGCCGAAATACACCCGGGCCGCGCTGGCAAAGCCATAGGCGCGCTGCCCCAGGTAGATCTGGTTCATGTACAGCTCGAGGATCTGGTCCTTGGACAGGTTGGCCTCGATCTTGTACGCCAGCAGCATTTCATACAGCTTGCGGGTGTACGTCTTTTCGCTGGAGAGGAAGAAGTTGCGCGCCACCTGCATGGTGATGGTGGAGGCGCCCTGCGACAGGCCGCCGCGCAGGTTGGCCAGCCCAGCGCGCAGCACGCCGACGAAGTCGACGCCGCCGTGTTCGTAGAAGCGATCGTCCTCGATGGCCAGCACGGCCTTCTTCATCACGTCCGGTATTTCCGTAATCGGCACGAAATTGCGCCGTTCCTCGCCGAACTCACCAATGAGCACGTTGTCGGCCGTGTAGATCCGCAATGGGATCTTCGGGCGGTAATCCGTGATGGTGTCGAGCGATGGCAGGTTGGGCGCGGCCACCAGCAGCGCGTATCCCACCAGCAGTGCCACCGCCACGATCCCGGCCACCAGCAGGCCCAGGGCCCAAAAGGTTAGCCGCATCCAGATCGGACGTCGGGCAGGTAGGGACGGCTTCTGTTGTGCTGTGGCCATAAGGGAAATACCTAGTTAGAGGTGCCGGGATTATATCTCCCGGGATACTCCGCTCCCGGCGCGTTGTGGCGCGCAAGCCGCTATCGCGCTGTTACAAGATGTAATGGGATTGAGATCTGCATGAAACGAAAAGATGGGCGAGGTGGGTAGGGCGAGGGGCACCGTGGGATTTTGGCAACGCTTTGTGAGGGGTGTTGATGAAAAGCAATCGTGGTCAAACCGGCACATTGCCAGCGCCCCGTTTTTTGGTGAGAATCCACCAACTAAAAGAGCAAAACGTTTCATCCAAGAAACAATACAGACTCGCCAAATTAGAGCAACCAAGCCAAGGCGAGTTCAACGGTCAGGGGGTCACCTTGCGGCGAGGTATCTTGTCGGGGTTGTTGCGCCGTACGACGGTCGGCGTTGACATCGGGTCGTCCAGCGTTAAGGTAGTCGAGCTGTCCGTGGGCAGTGGCAAGAACGACTATCGGCTGGAAAAATGTGCCAGCGAACTGCTGGACCGTAATGCCGTTGCCGATGGCAACGTGGTCAATATCGAAGCCGTTGGCATCGCTCTCAAGCGCGCCCTCGGCAAAGCCGGCATCCGCACCAAGGAGGTGGTGCTCGGCGTGCCTTCGATGCTGACCGAATCGCAGACCGTCAGCCTGCCGGACAACCTGTCCGAGGACGAGCTTTACGTCCAGGTGGAATCCGAGGCGCATCGCCTCTATCCGCCATCGCAGGCCGTCAATTTCGACTTTGCCGTGATCGGCCCCAGCGAAACCGAGGGCGGCATCGGCGTGCGCGTTACCGCGGCAAACAGCGACCGTGTGCAGGAGCGCGTGACCGCTGCCGAAATGGCCGGACTCAAGCCGCTTGTGATGGACGTTGAGGAATACGCGGTGCAGCGCTCCGTGGTGCAGATGCTGGGCGTGTCCGCCGACATCAGCGCCACCGACGCCAAGGAGCTGCCCGTGGTGGCCGTGATCCACCTTGGTGGCAGCCGCTCCAAGGCGATCTTCTACCAAGGCTGGAAAGAGCTCTACGAGCAGCCGCTCAACAGCTACGGCGACCAGCTCACCCAGAGCGCGGCGCGCATGTTTACGCTGGACGCGCTCAAGGCCGAGATCAAGAAGCGCAAGAATACGCTGCCCGAAGCCTGGCGCACCCAGTTGCTCAAGCCCTCCCTGGAGGCGCTGGCGGTGGAGGTGCAAGGCGCCGTGCGCAACTTCCTGTCAGCTTCGAGCATCGGCCGGGTCGACGAGATCCTGCTCTCCGGCGGCCATGCTTCGCTGGTCGGCGTGCAAGCCGCGATCGAGCAGCAAACCGAGATCACCACCACGCTGGCCAACCCCTTTGCCAACATGATGACAGCCGTCAAGGTCAACGAGCGCTATCTGCAGCGCGACCTGCCGGCCTACATCGTGAGCGCCGGGCTTGCGCTGCGCGGCCTGCAGTAAGCCAGCGAGGGAAGCCGCATGTCTATCAATTCGATCCCGACAGTTAATCTGCTGCCTTACCACGAAGCCCGCAGGGCCTCGCGGCGCAAGAGGGTCTACGCCCTGCTGGGCGGCGCGGCCGGCGCCGGCGCGCTGGTGGTGTTGCTGGGCGGCATGTACATCGATCACCGCGTCGATGCCGTGTCCAGCCTGAACCAGGTGCTCCTCGCAGAGAACAACCGCATGGACGGGCAGATCCGCGAGGTCAATACGCTGCGCAAGGATATTGAAGGGCTGCTGCAGCGGCAGAAGGCCATCGAGGGCCTGCAGAACGAGCGCAACCGTCCCGTGCAGCTGCTGGAGGAACTGGTGCGCCAGGTGCCCGAAGGCGTGTACCTGACCACCCTCAAGCAGACCGGCGACGCCTTTACCGTGACCGGCATCGCGCAGTCGAACGAGCGTGTGTCGGAGTTGCTGCGCAACCTTAGCCAGGTGCAGTGGCTGGACAAGGCCGAGCTGGGCGAATCCAAGGCCGTGATGATGACCAACAACCTGCGCGAGCAGCGGCGCCTGTTCGATTTCTCCATGCGCTTTGCCTACCGTGCGCCGGAAGCGCCGGAGGACGGCAAGAAGGGCAAGGCCGGCCTCGCCGGCGCGAGTGCGCCAGCAGGCGGAAAGGGCTGACCATGGCACTCAATAGCGAAATCTCGCTCGCCACGCTGAACGATCTCACCGCGCAGTTCCGTGGCCTGAACCTCAATGAGCCGGAAACCTGGCCGGCCGCCCCGCGCGTGCTGTTCGCGGTGCTGGCTGCGGTGCTGGTGCTGCTGCTGGGCTGGCAGTTCTACTGGAGCGGCAAGCTCGAGGATCTCGATCGCCGGCATGCCGAGCAGGACACCCTGAAGCAGTCCTACTTGAGTAAGGTGGCGCAGGTGGCCAACCTGGATGCGCTGCGCAAGCAAAAGGCGGAAGTGGAGCAGCGCGTGGCACTGGTCGAGCGCCAGTTGCCCAACAAGACCGAGATGGACGCGCTGCTGGCCGATGTCAATCACGCTGGCGTGGCGCGCGGCCTGCAGTTCGAGTTGTTCAAGCCGCAAGCCGCCGTGATCAAGCCTTACTTTGCCGAGATCCCGGTCAACCTGAAGGTCACCGGCCGCTACCACGACGTGGCCCAGTTCAACGCCGATGTTGCTGCGCTCTCGCGCATCGTCTCGATGCAGGGGCTGCAGTTCACCACCGGCAAGGATGGCGGGCTGACGATGGAAGCCACGGCCATGGCCTACCGCGCGCTGGACCCTGACGAACAGGCGGCGCAGCGCAAGGCGGAAGCCGCGGCGGCCAAGACGGCCGCGGGAGCAAAGAAATGATGCCAGCGATCCAGGCTTCGCGCCTGCGTGCCTGCGCTTGCGCGCTGATCGGCGCCGCGCTGTTGGCAGCCTGCGGGGGCAGCGAGGAAGACGGCCTGCGCCAGTGGATGGCGCAAGCCCAGGCTGCCAAGGCGCCGCCGCCGGCGCCGCTGCCCGAGCCCAAGCCCTACGTGCCGCGCGACTACGCGGGCCGCAGCGCGCCCGAGCCCTTTGCCCAGAACAAGATCGGCGACCTGAACCGGGTCCTGTCCGAGTCGCCGGAATCCGGCCGCCGGCGCGAGCCGCTGGAGGATTTCCCACTGGAGAACTTCAAGATGCTGGGCGCCATGAAGAAGAGCGGCGAGACCTACGGCGTCGTGCAGGTAGATAACAAGATCCACCACGTCAAGGTGGGGCAGTATCTCGGCCAGAACTACGGCCGGGTGGTCCGCATCAACGATCAGGAGATCGTGTTGCGCGAATTGGTCCGGGAAGGGGTAGCCGAGTGGAAAGAGAAAATGACCAGCCTGAAGCTGGAGGGGTCGGCATGATCATGGGTCGCTGGTACCGGGCGCTTGCGGGCGCCGCAATGATGACGCTGGTATTGGCCGCGCCGGCGGCACTGGCGCAACCGACGCCGGGCAACGCCATCAAGCGCGTCGATGCCACCACGGTGGGCGAGCAGACCGTATTCACGGTCGAGATGCAGGGGCCGCCGGCGCAAAAGCCGGCCGACTTCACCACGCAGAATCCGCCCAAGCTCGCCATCGACTTTCTCGATACCGGCTTCGCGGCCGGGCGGGCGCAATATGACTTCGGCGGCAAGCTGCTCAAGAGCGCCAATGTGGTCCAGATCGGCGATCGCACCCGTGTGATCCTCGACCTGACCCGCGTGGCCAGCTACCGCACCGAGGTGCGCGGCAACCTGTTCGTGGTGCTGCTCGACAATGTCGCCCCGACTGCCCGTGCGGCTGTGCCGACGTTCGCCCCCAGCTCGGCGCAGGCGCCGGCAGTGCCCGCGATGCGGCCGACCGTGCGCAATATCGATTTCCGCCGTGGCCAGGATGGCGCTGGCCGCATCGTGGTGGATCTTTCCTCGCGCGACTCCGGCATCAATATTGCGCAGCAGGGCCAGAACGTGGTGGTCGATTTCCTCAATACATCGCTGCCCGACGGCATGCGCAGGCGCTTTGACGTGACGGATTTCGGCACGCCGGTGCAGGGCATGCGCGCGAGCGACAACAACGGCAGCACCCGCCTGACCATCGAGCCGCGCGGCAACTGGGAGTACAGCTCCTACCAGACCGATACGCAGTTCGTGGTGGAGGTGCGCCCGGTCAAGGAAGATCCGGCCAAGCTGATCAGCGGGGCAGGCTTCCGTGGCGAGCGGCTCTCGCTGAACTTCCAGAACATCGACATCCGCTCGCTGCTGCAGGTGTTTGCCGATTTCACCAACCTCAACATCATCACCAGCGAAAGCGTGCAGGGCAACCTGACGCTGCGCCTGAAGGATGTGCCCTGGGACCAGGCGCTGCAGATCGTGCTCGATGCCAAGGGACTGGCCTCGCGCCGCAACGGCAATGTGCTGTGGGTGGCGCCCAAGGCCGAGCTGGCCACCAAGGAAAAGCTCGAGCTCGAATCACAGCAGCAGATCAATGACCTTGAGCCGATCCGCAGCCAGGTGTTCCAGCTCAACTACCAGCGTGCCGAAGACGTGCGGCGCATGCTGCTCGGGCTGGCCGCGGCGGGTACCACCGGCGGCGCGGGCGCGCTGGGCAGTGTCGCTCCGATTGGCGCGGTGGGCGGCCTGGCCGGCACGACGGGCAGCACCCGCATGCTGTCCAAGCGCGGTTCGCTGACGGCCGATCCCCGTACCAACCAGCTGTTCGTGTCCGATATCGCGACCAAGCTGGAAGAGGTGCAGGGCTTCCTCGGCAAGATCGACATCCCGGTGCGCCAGGTCATCATCGAGGCGCGCATCGTCGAGGCCAACGATACCTTCAGCCGCAACCTCGGCGTGAAGCTGGGCTTTGCCTCCAAGACGGCCGGCGCCGGCTACGGCAACACCTACACCAATGTGGTAAGCCCGGTGACTCAGAACGCCACCTGGGACAACGGCCCGGCGCTTAGCCTGCCGGCGGCGGCGATCAACGGGGTCAACCCGGGCTCGGTCGCGGTCAGCCTGTTCAACAACGCGGCCGGCCGTTTCCTGGCGCTCGAACTGTCCGCGCTGGAAGCGGACGGGCGGGGCAAGATCATCTCCAGCCCGCGCGTGGTCACCGCCAACAATATCAAGGCGCTGATCGAGCAAGGCACGGAGTTGCCCTACCAGGCCGCCACCTCCAGTGGCGCCACCTCGGTGCAGTTCCGCAAGGCCAACCTGAAGCTGGAAGTCACGCCGCAGATCACGCCGGAAGGCAATGTGCTGCTGGATGTCGACGTCAACAAGGACAGCGTGGGCATCCAGACTACCTCGGGTTTCGCCATCGACACCAAGCACGTGCAGACGCAGGTGCTGGTGGAGAACGGTGGCACGGTGGTGATTGGCGGCATCTATAGCCAGACCGAGTCCACCAATGTGAACAAGGTGCCACTGCTGGGGGATATCCCGATCCTCGGCAACCTGTTCAAGGACAACGCCAAGGTCAACAACCGGACCGAGCTGCTGGTGTTCCTGACACCGCGCGTGCTCAACGACAGCGTGTCACTGAAATAGCGCCCGCTCGAGCCGGATGCAGTAGACTGACAGGCCGCATCGTTCCGATGCGGCTTTTTTTATTGTCCAGGCGGGCTAGAGAGATTGGGCGAGGGTGCATGTGGCAGGCGCGCAAGGCGTGTCGCGAGGCGGGTTGCCTTGTGCCGATTGCGCCTCGCCACTTGCCCGGATCGTCCCAACATAAGAAGATGATGCAGTTTTCCACCGCGAGGGCCGGCCAGAGACCCGGCTCCCGCCCGACACGCCAGTGACAGTCACCCGCCCGAACCTTTTCTTTGTCGGCCTGATGGGTGCCGGCAAGACCACCGTCGGCCGCACCGTGGCCCGGCGCCTGAATTACCCGTTCTTCGATTCGGATCATGAACTCGAGGCGCGTTGCGGCGTGCGTATCCCGATCATCTTCGAGCACGAGGGCGAAGCGGGCTTTCGCGACCGCGAGGCGCAGGCGATCGACGAGCTGACCCAGCGCCGCGGCATCGTGCTGGCCACCGGCGGCGGCGCCGTGCTGCGCCCGGAGAATCGCGCGCACCTGAAGGCGCGCGGCACCGTGGTCTACCTGCGCGCCAGCCCGCACGACCTGTGGCTGCGCACCCGCCACGACCGCAATCGCCCGCTGCTGCAGACCGAAGACCCCAAGGGACGGCTGGAAACGCTCTATGGCGAGCGTGACCCGCTTTACCGCGAGGTGGCGGATTTCATCATCGAAACCGGCAAGCCTTCGGTAGCGCAGCTTGCTAATATGGTGTTGATGCAACTTGAAATGGCCGGTTTCACCGTTGCCGCCGAAGAGCCCGAAGGGGCCGACGGCGAGTGCGCGGACAACCTCCCGGCGCAGGACCAGAATCACAATGATCACCCTTGAAGTCAGCCTTGGGGAGCGCAGCTACCCCATCCATATCGGCACCGGCCTGCTCGACCAGACTGAGTTGTTCCGCCCCCATGTGCGTGGCCAGCATGCCGTCATCGTCACCAATGAGACCGTAGGGCCGCTGTACGCCGCCCGCGTCCAGGCTAGCCTGGCGGCGCTCGGCAAGACCGTGCGCACCGTGACCTTGCCCGACGGCGAAGCCTTCAAGCAGTGGGAAACACTCAACCTGATCTTCGACGCGCTGCTCAGCGCGGGCGCCGACCGCAAGACCACGCTGATCGCCCTGGGCGGCGGCGTGGTGGGCGACATGACCGGGTTCGCCGCTGCCTGCTACATGCGCGGCGTGCCGTTCGTGCAGGTGCCCACGACCCTGCTCTCGCAGGTGGATTCGTCGGTGGGCGGCAAGACCGGCATCAATCACCCGCTCGGCAAGAACATGATCGGCGCCTTCCACCAGCCCAATGCGGTGATTGCCGACATCGACACCCTGCGCACGCTGCCGGAGCGCGAACTCGCGGCGGGCCTGGCCGAGGTGATCAAGCACGGCGCCATGGCCGACGCCGGGTATTTCGGCTGGATCGAGCGCAATATCCGCGCGCTCAACGCCTGCGACCCGGACATCATGGCGCTGGCGGTCAAGCGCTCCTGCGAGATCAAGGCCGCGGTGGTGGCCCAGGACGAGCGCGAGGGCGGCCTGCGCGCCATGCTTAATTTTGGCCACACCTTCGGCCACGCGATCGAGGCTGGCATGGGCTACGGCGAGTGGCTGCACGGCGAGGCCGTAGGTTGCGGGATGGTGATGGCGGCGGACCTGTCGCACCGGCTCGGCTTCATCGACACCGAAACGCGCGCGCGCGTGGTGCACCTTATCCGCGCCGCCATGCTGCCGGTGGTCGCGCCGGAACTGGGCACCGACCGCTACATTGAACTGATGAAAGTGGACAAGAAGGCAGAAGCCGGCAGCATCAAGTTCATCCTGCTCAGGAAGCTGGGCGAAGCCTTCATCACCACTGTGCCAGACCCTGACCTGCGCGCTACCTTGCAGCACGCGGTGCTCAGGCCGCCTACCGAGGCGCCGGTCGCCTGACGTGATCGGTTGTGCCTTGCAACGCCAGCCGGGCGGCGCACCGCCACCCGGCCGCACGCCTGACCGGATTGCCGCATGACCGACCTCGAAAGCCATCTCGCTCCCTATGCCGCCCGCTCCGCGCAGACACTTGGGCGGGTGCATGCCGAACCGCCCTCGTCCTCGCGCACGGAATTCCAGCGCGACCGCGACCGCGTCATCCACAGCACGGCCTTCCGGCGGCTCGAGTACAAGACCCAGGTCTTCGTCAATCATGAAGGTGACCTGTTCCGCACCCGGCTCACCCATAGCCTGGAAGTGGCGCAGATCGCCCGCTCCATCGCCCGCAACCTGCGCCTGAACGAGGACCTGGTCGAAGCCATTTCGCTGGCGCACGATCTTGGCCACACGCCCTTCGGCCATGCCGGCCAGGATGCGCTGAACAACTGCATGAAGAACCACGGCGGCTTCGAGCACAACCTGCAGAGCCTGCTGGTGGTGGATGAGCTGGAGGAGCGCTATGGCGGCTTCAACGGGCTCAACCTGACGTTCGAGACCCGTGAGGGCGTGCTCAAGCATTGCTCGCGCGTCAATGCCTCTGCGCTTGGCGAACTGGGCCGGCGTTTTCTGGAGGGAACGCAGCCCTCGCTGGAGGCCCAGCTGGCCAACCTGGCCGACGAGATCGCCTACAACAACCACGATATCGACGACGGCCTGCGCTCGGGGCTGCTCACGCTTGAGCAGATGGACGAGGTGCCGATGTGGGGGCGCCACCGCGCCGAGGCGATGGCGGCATTTCCCGGTATCAACGGGCGGCGCGTGATCAACGAAACCGTGCGCCGGATGATCAACACGCTGATCGTCGACCTGATCGAAACCACCAGCCAGAACATTGCCGCCGCCAATCCGCGCAACATCGAGGCCGTGCGGGCTGCAGGCCCGCTGGTGGCCTTCAGCGCGCCGGTGCGCGAGGAAGCGGCGGCGCTCAAGCGTTTCCTGTTCCGCCATCTCTATCGCCATTACCTGGTGATGCGTATGTCCTCCAAGGCCCAGCGCATCATCACCGACCTGTTCGATGTCTTCATGGCGGATCCGCGCCTGCTGCCGCCGCAGTATCAGGCGGGGCAAGGCCGTGACCCGTCCCGGCTGATCTCGCACTACATCGCCGGCATGACCGACCGCTATGCGATCCGGGAGCACCGCCGCATTTTTGCTGTCGACGAAGGCAGTTAGGCCAGCGCGGCCAGCGGGAAAATTGGGGACGGATCAGGCTGCGGCTACGCTATCATCGGGCATCGCTTCCGTTTAAGCCATCCGAGCGGCAAGCACCTATCGCCGATTCCCTTCGCCCATCATGGCCCGACTTCCTCGTTTCTCCCCGGCTTCGCTGCCGGCACTGGTGTTGCAACGCGGCAACAATCGTCAGCCCGTCTTCCTTGGCACCGACGACTACCTCCACTACCTGGACTGCCTGCGCATGGCCGCGCGGGAGCACGACCTGGCGATCCACGCCTACGCCTTGCGGCCGAATCATGTTCACCTCGTGGCAACCCCCAGGCATGCCGATTCGCTCAGCCTCACCATGCAAGCGGTAGGGCGCCGCTACGCGCGCTATTTCAACCGGGTGGCGGACCGTACCGGCACGCTTTGGGATGGCCGCTTTCGCTCGGCGGTGTTCGATCCCGCTGCCTGGATGCTGCCAGCCATGCAGTACGTGGAGGGCAACGCCGTGCGTGCCGGCGAGGTGATTTCGGCCGAAGGGGATCGCTGGAGCAGCTATCGCCATCACGCCGGCATTGAGGCCAGCCCCTTTGTGAGCGATCACTCTGCGTACTGGGCGCTGGGCAATACGCCGTTCGAGCGCCAATCCAATTACCGTGCCGTCACCGCCGAGGGGCTGTCGTCGATGACCCTGGCCACGCTTCGCAGCCACGCGCATAGCGGCTGGCCTCTGGGTGACGCGGCCTTCCTTGCACAGCTGGAGCGACAGGGCGGGCGGCGCGTGCAGCCGTTGCCCAAGGGCCGCCCGGCGGGCCGGTCCGCAATGGACAGGGAGTCCGAGCCGGACGCGGTCTAGCCTCGGGGCGGGCCTGTGAAGCGCTGCGCGCTCGATCGCGGCGAGATCAATAATGCACATCCCGCGATGCACCATTCTTTATCTGTCCCCAAATAAAGACCATCCCCGTTGTGGTGCGAGGCTTATTATGATCTGACCCCATTTAAAAATTTTGCGGGACGCGTACGATTCTTTTATAGTTCCTCCACCCACATTCATTGTGCGGCGCGTCACGCCTGTGTACGCCGCTGCGGCCCCGCTGTCTCTCTGGTTCCCCGTCCCCGGTTTTCAACCGGCCCCGGTGGAAGAGTGCGGTCCCCGTTCCGGTCTGCCTTGCTGGCTCGCAGCCCTCACCGGAATCAAGCCCGTGGACCAATCGCAATCCCAATCAAAGCAAACGATGGCCCAAGCGCAGGCCGCAGAGTCTGCCGCCGCCGCGCACGCGCCTGCCTCGCGTCCGCAAGCCCAGGGCATGTACGACCCCGCCAATGAAAAAGACGCCTGCGGCGTCGGCATGGTTGCTCATATCAAGGGCAAGAAGAGCCACGAGATCGTCCAGCAAGGCCTGAAGATCCTGGAAAACCTGGATCACCGCGGCGCGGTCGGCGCCGATGCGCTGATGGGCGACGGTGCCGGTATCCTGATCCAGATCCCGGACCAGTTCTATCGCGAAGACATGGCCAAGCAGGGCGTGACCCTGCCGCCGTCCGGCGAGTACGGCGTGGGCATGATCTTCCTGCCGAAGGAGCACGCCTCCCGCCTGGCCTGCGAGCAAGAGCTCGAGCGCACCGTGCGCCTGGAAGGCCAGGTCGTGCTGGGCTGGCGCGATGTGCCGGTGGACGCCGCCATGCCGATGTCGCCGACGGTGCGCACCACCGAGCCGGTGATCCGCCAGATCTTCATTGGTCGCGGCCGCGACATCATGACCACGGACGCGCTGGAACGTAAGCTCTACGTGATCCGCAAGACCGCCAGCCACGCCATCCAGGCGCTCAAGCTCAAGCACGGCAAGGAATACTTCGTGCCGTCGATGTCGGCGCGCACGGTCGTGTACAAGGGCCTGCTGCTGGCAACGCAAGTCGGCGAGTACTACCTGGACCTGCAGGACCCGCGCGCCGTCTCGGCCCTGGCCCTGGTGCACCAGCGCTTCTCCACCAACACCTTCCCGGCCTGGGAACTGGCCCACCCGTACCGCATGGTCGCCCACAACGGCGAAATCAACACGGTCAAGGGCAACGTGAACTGGGTCAACGCACGGACCGGCGCGATCTCGTCGCCGGTGCTGGGCGACGACCTGCCCAAGCTGTGGCCGCTGATCTACCCCGGCCAGTCGGATACCGCATCGTTCGACAACTGCCTCGAACTGTTGACGATGGCGGGCTACCCGCTCGTCCACGCGATGATGATGATGATCCCGGAAGCCTGGGAACAGCACACCATGATGGACGACAACCGCCGTGCCTTCTACGAATACCACGCCGCCATGATGGAGCCGTGGGACGGCCCCGCCGCGATCTGCTTCACCGATGGCCGCCAGATCGGCGCCACGCTGGACCGTAACGGCCTGCGCCCGGCACGTTTCTACGTGACCGAGGACGACATCGTGGTGCTGGCTTCGGAAGCCGGCGTGCTGCCGTTCCCCGAGTCGCGCATCGTGCAGAAATGGCGCCTCCAGCCGGGCAAGATGTTCCTGATCGACATGGAGCAAGGCCGCATCATCGACGACAAGGAACTCAAGGACAACCTGGCCAACGCCAAGCCCTACAAGAGCTGGATCGACGCCGTGCGCATCAAGCTCGACGAGCTGGATGCCAAGCCCGAGGACGTGGCTGCCGAGAAGAAGCCGGACGCACGCCTGCTGGATCGCCAGCAAGCCTTCGGCTATACGCAGGAAGACGTCAAGTTCCTGATGGCGCCGATGGCGCTGGCCGGCGAGGAAGCCACCGGCTCGATGGGCAATGACAGCCCGCTGGCCGTGCTGTCGTCCAAGAACAAGACGCTGTACCACTACTTCAAGCAGCTGTTCGCCCAGGTCACCAACCCGCCGATCGACCCGATCCGCGAGAACATGGTGATGTCGCTGGTGTCCTTCATCGGACCCAAGCCCAACCTGCTCGAGCTGAACAACATCAACCCGCCGATGCGCCTCGAAGTGTCCCAGCCCGTGCTGGACTTCAAGGACATCGCCAAGATCCGCAATATCGAGCACTACACCGGCGGTAAGTTCCGTTCGTATGAACTGAACATCTGCTACCCGCAGGCATGGGGCAAGGAAGGCATCGAAGCCCGCCTGGCCTCGCTGTGCGCGGAAGCCGTGGATGCCGTGCGCTCGGGCTACAACATCCTGATCGTGTCGGACCGCCGCGTCGATGCGGAGCACGTGGCCATCCCCGCGCTGCTGGCAACGTCCGCCATCCACCACCACCTGGTGGACAAGGGCCTGCGTACCTCGGCCGGCCTGGTGGTGGAAACCGGCACGGCGCGCGAGGTGCATCACTTCGCGCTGCTGGCCGGCTACGGCGCCGAAGCCGTGCACCCGTACCTGGCGATGGAAACGCTGGCCGACATGGCACAAGGCCTGTCCGGCGACCTGTCGCCCGAGAAGGCGGTCAAGAACTTCGTCAAGGCGATCGGCAAGGGCCTGCAGAAGGTGATGTCCAAGATGGGCATCTCCACCTACATGTCGTACACCGGTGCGCAGATCTTCGAAGCCATTGGCTTGTCGCGCGAGCTGGTGCAGAAGTACTTCCATGGCACCGCAACGAATGTCGAAGGCATCGGCATCTTCGAGGTGGCCGAGGAAGCGCTGCGCCTGCACCAGGACGCCTTTGGCGACAACCCGGTGCTGGACACCATGCTGGAGACCGGCGGCGAGTATGCTTACCGCGTTCGCGGCGAAGCGCATATGTGGACCCCGGACTCGGTGGCCAAGCTGCAGCACGCCGTGCGCGCCGACGACGGCAAGGGCGCGTACCAGACGTACAAGGAATACGCCAACATCATCAACGACCAGAGCCGCCGTCACATGACGCTGCGCGGCCTGTTCGAGTTCAAGGTCGATCCGACCCGCGCCATTGCGCTGGAAGAAGTGGAACCGGCCAAGGAGATCGTCAAGCGCTTTGCCACCGGCGCCATGTCGCTGGGCTCGATTTCCACCGAAGCCCACGCCACGCTGGCCGTCGCGATGAACCGCATCGGCGGCAAGTCCAACACCGGTGAAGGCGGCGAGGACGCGAACCGCTACCGCAACGAGCTGCGCGGCATCCCCATCAAGCAAGGCGACACGCTGCAGGGCCTGCTGGGTACCGAAGCCGTGGTGCGCGACCAGGAACTGCAGGCTGGCGACTCGCTGCGCTCGAAGATCAAGCAGGTGGCCTCGGGCCGTTTCGGCGTGACCGCCGAATACCTGGCGTCCGCCGACCAGATCCAGATCAAGATGGCACAGGGCGCCAAGCCCGGCGAAGGTGGCCAGCTGCCCGGCCACAAGGTCTCGGACTACATCGGCAAGCTGCGTTACTCGGTGCCGGGTGTGGGCCTGATCTCGCCGCCTCCACACCATGACATCTACTCGATCGAAGATCTGGCGCAGCTGATCCACGACCTGAAGAACGTCAATCCGGCCTCCGATATCTCGGTCAAGCTCGTGTCCGAAGTGGGCGTGGGCACCGTGGCCGCGGGCGTGGCCAAGGCCAAGGCCGATCACGTGGTGATCGCCGGCCATGACGGCGGCACCGGCGCATCGCCGCTGTCGTCGATCAAGCACGCCGGCACGCCGTGGGAGCTGGGCCTGGCCGAGACGCAGCAGACGCTGATGCTCAACGGCTTGCGCAACCGTATCCGCGTGCAGGCCGACGGCCAGATGAAGACCGGCCGCGACGTCGTCATCGGCGCGCTGCTGGGCGCCGACGAGTTCGGCTTCGCTACCGCACCGCTGGTGGCCGAAGGCTGCATCATGATGCGCAAGTGCCACCTGAACACCTGCCCGGTGGGCGTGGCGACGCAGGATCCGGCGCTGCGCGCGAAATTCCAGGGCAAGCCAGAGCACGTGGTGAACTTCTTCTTCTTCATCGCCGAAGAAGCCCGCGAGATCATGGCGCAACTGGGCATCCGCACGTTCGACGAGCTGATCGGCCGCGCCGATCTGCTCGACACCAAGCCCGGCATCGAGCACTGGAAGGCGCGCGGCCTTGATTTCACCCGCGTGTTCTACCAGGCACCGTTCCCCGCCGAGGTGCCGCGCTTCCATACCGACGTGCAGGACCACGGCCTGTCGCTGGAAGCCGGCAAGGCGCTAGACCACGTGCTGATCGCCAAGGCTCGCCTGGCCATCGACAAGGGTGAGCGCGTGTCGTTCATCCAGCCGGTGAAGAACGTCAACCGTACCGTCGGTGCGATGCTCTCGGGCGTGGTGGCCAAGCAGTACGGCCATGAAGGCCTGCCTGACGACACCATCCACATCCAGTTGCAAGGCACCGCCGGCCAGTCCTTCGGCGCGTTCCTGGCGCACGGCGTCACGCTGGACCTGGTGGGCGACGGCAACGACTACGTGGGTAAGGGCCTGTCCGGCGGACGCGTGATCGTGCGCGCTCCGCATGAGTTCCGCGGCGACCCGACACGCAACATCATCGTGGGCAACACCGTGCTGTACGGCGCGATTGCCGGTGAAGCCTTCTTCAACGGCGTGGCAGGCGAGCGCTTCGCGGTGCGCAACTCCGGCGCGGCCGCGGTGGTGGAAGGCACGGGCGACCATGGCTGCGAGTACATGACCGGCGGCACCGTGGTGGTGCTGGGCGGCACCGGGCGCAATTTCGCGGCCGGCATGTCGGGCGGCATGGCCTATGTCTATGACGAGGACGGCCTGTTCGACAAGCGCTGCAACACCTCGATGGTGGCACTGGAAACGGTGCTGGCCGCGGCAGACCAGGAGAAGGGCCAGTCGCCCGCTTCCTGGCACAAGATGGGCGGCCAGCGCCAGCTTGACGAAATCATCCTCAAGGGCTTGATCGAGCAGCATTTCCGCTTCACGGGCTCAGAGCGCGCCAAGGCATTGCTGGCCGACTGGACCACGGCACGCCGCAAGTTCGTCAAGGTCTTCCCGACCGAGTACAAGCGCGCACTGGGCGAGATGTACGCCAAGGAGCAGGAAGCGAAAGACAGCGACCGGGAAGCCATCGCCGCCTGAGCCCCAAGGGCAGGGCAGGGCAGCGAGCCCGACCAAGCATGAGCGCTGTCGCGGATTCGCGCCGGCCTCACAAGATACTGACCTCACAGCGGGGCCGGCGCATGCGCCGGTGCCGCTCAGCATGACCAAGGACGCAACATGGGTAAGGCGACTGGCTTTCTCGAATTTCCGCGCCAGAACGAAGGTTACGAGCCCGTAACCAAGCGCGTGAAGCACTATAAGGAATTCGTATTCGCGCTGTCCGACAGCGAAGCGAAGATCCAGGGCGCGCGCTGCATGGACTGCGGCATCCCGTTCTGCAACAACGGCTGCCCGGTCAACAACATCATCCCCGACTTCAACGACCTGGTGTATCGCCAGGACTGGAAGTCGGCGATCGAGGTGCTGCACCAGACCAACAACTTTCCCGAGTTCACGGGCCGCATCTGCCCGGCACCGTGCGAAGCTGCCTGCACGCTGGGCATCAACGAAGCACCGGTCGGCATCAAGTCGATCGAGCACGCCATCATCGACAAGGCCTGGGAAGAAGGCTGGGTTGCCCCGCAGCCGCCCAAGCACAAGACCGGCAAGACCGTTGCCGTGGTTGGCTCCGGCCCTGCCGGCATGGCCGTCGCCCAGCAACTGGCGCGCGCCGGCCATGATGTGACCGTGTTCGAGAAGAACGACCGCATCGGTGGCCTGCTGCGCTATGGCATCCCCGACTTCAAGCTTGAAAAGTGGCTGATCGACCGCCGCATGGAACAGATGCAGGCCGAAGGCGTGACCTTCCGTGCCGGCGTGATGGTGACCGACGGCGAACTGCCGGCCGGCATCAAGAACTATGCGCGTGAGACCATCTCGGCGCAGGCCCTGCAGGACCAGTTCGACGCTGTGGTGCTGGCGGGTGGCTCGGAAGTGCCGCGCGACCTGCCGGTCCCGGGGCGCGATCTCGACGGTATCCATTACGCGCTGGAATTCCTGATCCCGCAGAACAAGGAAGTGGCCGGCGACGAGCCCAACGCGCTGCGCGCCGATGGCAAGCACGTGATCGTGATCGGTGGCGGCGATACCGGCTCCGACTGCGTGGGTACGTCGAACCGCCACGGCGCGGAATCGATCATTCAGTTCGAGCTGCTGCCGCAGCCGCCGGAAGAAGAGAACAAGGCGCTGGTGTGGCCGTACTGGCCGATCAAGCTGCGCACCTCGTCCTCGCACGACGAAGGCTGCAACCGCGACTGGTCGGTCGCCACCAAGGAGTTCATTGGAGAGAACGGCAAAATCACCGCGCTCAAGGCCTGCCGCGTCGAATGGAAGGACGGCAAGATGCAGGAAGTGCCGGACAGCGAGTTCATCCTCAAGGCGGATCTCGTGCTGCTGGCCATGGGCTTCACCAACCCGGTGGGCTCGCTGCTCTCCGCTTTTGGCGTGGATACCGATGCGCGCAAGAACGCCCGTGCCAGCACCGAAGGCGATCGTGCGTATCACACCAACGTGCCCAAGGTGTTCGCCGCTGGCGACGTGCGCCGCGGCCAGTCGCTGGTGGTGTGGGCGATCCGCGAAGGCCGCCAGGCCGCGCGTTCGGTCGATGCCTTCCTGATGGGGCATTCCGAGCTGCCGCGCTGATCTGCGCCATGGCTTTGCTGATGCCGTGACGCGTTGCTCGCGCCACAAGACCCGCCCCGCGCAAGCCGGGCGGGTTTTTTCATGGGTGCGCTCAGCCTGGCTGCAGCGTACGGCCCATCAGCACGGCATCGTCGCCGTAAGCCGACAGTTTGGCGGACACGGCAGCGCTGGGAGGCGTCAGATTCTCGTACCCGAGTCTGCGCCACCATGCCGCAGCCGATTGCACGGCGACCAGCCGCGACGAGCGCAATCCGGCAGCGAGCGCGGCCGCGCGGGCCGCGGCGTAGAGCGTTGGCGCCAGGCCGCGGCCCTGGCCCGCGGGTGCTACCGCCATATCGTGCACGAACCAGGTCAGGGTGCTGGCCGGCTTACCATCGCGTTCCCAATGCCGCTCCAGTACCTCGTCGAGTGCCGGCAGGCTGTCCTGGGGCCACATGTGGGTAAACAGATAGGCTGCCAGCTCGCCGTCCCGGCCGGCGGCCACCCAGCAAGTGGCGGGCGACAGCGCCAGGCGGCTGCCGAGGGCTGCGGCGGACTCGAGCAGCATGCCGCGATAGCACTGGGCCTGGATTTCCAGCACGGCGGGCAGGTCGGTGGCCAGCATGGGCCGAGGAGTGTATTCACGCATGACGGGCGATTATAGGCGGCGTCGAAGCACAGGCGCCGTGGATGCCCGGAGATCCGCGCCCAGCCATGCTCACAGGGTTGTCCCGGCTATGGTTAACGTGGTCTGTGCGGTTTTGGGCATTCTTCGTAGAATGACCTGACAATTAAAACAAAGAAAATAAAGACTGCCTCGCTAATCCCTTTTCAGCCGATCAAGACGCCACGGCGATGCCAGTGGCCCGGAGGAATTGATGTCCGAAGTGCGCATTGTTTCGCGGCTTTGGCGAGGTAAGGCGAAGTTGCTTCACCCCGCTGCCATGCCGGCTTGTCTGCAGTTGTTTCTGCACGCCTGGCATCCGCTGTTCCTTGCTGCCCTGCTGCTTGCCGCGAGCGGGCCCGGCCTGGCCCGGCCGGCCTCCGTGCCGGCTACCCCGGCGCCGGCAGCGTTTGCGCGCCCGATATCGTTTCCCGTCCGCCCCATTCGCCTGATCGTGCCTTTTCCGGCCGGCAGCGTGCCGGATGCCGTGGCGCGCCTGCTGGCCGAGCGCCTGACGGTACGCCTCGGCGTGCCGGTCGACGTCGACAACCGGCCCGGTGCGGGCGGCACCACGGCGGGAGACGTGGTGGCCAAGGCCAGTTCCGACGGGCATACCCTGCTGTTCCACCAGGCCACCATGCTGATCCAGCCGGGCCTGGAGCCGGTGCCTTATGACGTAGTGCGCGACTTCACGCCTGTAGCGCGGGTCGCGACCATGCCGCTGTTCCTGGTGATCGATGCGCGCCTGCCGATGCGCACGCCGCAGCAATGGCTCGCTGCGGTCAATGCCAGTCCGGGATCCTACAGCTACGGTTCCGGCCAGGCCGGCAGCCCCTCGCACCTTTATGCCCAATACGCTGTGCATGGTGTGCCGAACGGGGTGCCGCTGGTTACGGCCAAGGGCGAGGCGGCGGTGGTGCAGGAGATGCTGGCCGGGCGCGTCAGCGCTTGCTTCTGCGCGTTTGCTTCCGTGCAGGCCCAGGTCAAGAGCGGCAATTTGCGCCTGCTCGGCGTGACTGGTGTGGCGCGTTCGCAACTGGCGCCCACGGTGCCCACGCTGCAGGAGTCGGGGGTGGATGGCTATGGCGCGGGAGCCTGGTACGGCGTCATTGCCCCGGCCAAGACCCCGCATGCCATCGTGGCGCGGATCGCCAGCGAGCTGGATGGCGTCATGGGTGAGCGCGAGGTGCGGGATCGCCTGCTGGCGGCGGGCCTGACGCCGTTGCGCGATTCGCCGGAAGCCTTTGCGACGGCGATCCGGTCGGAGTCGATCCAGTGGCAGGTCATCTTGCGGCAAACTGGCGGGCCCACTGAACCCTAAGCTTCGCCTTTTGGCAGAGATGACCGAAGTCCGCAACTCAAATGTGATGAAACAATTATTTGCGTTGAGTGGATGTGGATTGCGCCACACTGCCTCGGGCAGCGCTAGGTAGTAGCCCTTATAATGGCGGACTGCCTAACACGGTGCCAACGTGACCGATTCCGCCTCAAACCTCGTCGAGCTCAAATCTGTCGATTTCGCCTATGCGGCGGGCGGCAAGCCAATCCTGTCGGGCCTTAGCATGCGCTTCCCGCGTGGCAAGGTGGTGGCCGTCATGGGCGGCTCCGGCTGCGGAAAGACCACCGTGATGCGCCTGATCGGCGGCCAGGTCAGGCCGCAGAGCGGCCAGGTGCTCTTCAACGGCGCCAATATCCCGACCCTGGACCGCAATGACCTGTACGCAGTGCGGCGGCAGATGGGCATGCTGTTCCAGTTTGGTGCGTTGTTCACCGATCTCTCCGTGTTCGACAACGTTGCCTTCCCGTTGCGCGAACATACCGACTTGCCCGAGTCGATGATCCGCGACCTGGTGCTGATGAAGCTCAACGCCGTCGGCCTGCGCGGCGCGCGCGAGCTGATGCCGTCGGAGATCTCCGGCGGCATGGCGCGCCGGGTGGCACTGGCCCGTGCGATCGCGCTCGATCCAGCCCTGCTGATGTATGACGAGCCTTTTGCCGGCCTCGACCCGATCTCGCTGGGCCTGACCGCGCGACTGATCCGCAGCCTGAACGACGCGCTGGGGGCCACTACCATCATCGTGTCGCATGACGTCAACGAGACCTTTCTCATCGCCGACTACGTCTATTTCATTGCCAATGGCCGCATTGCCGCCGAAGGCGAGCCCGAGGCCCTGCGTGCCTCGACGGATCCCTTCGTGCACCAGTTCGTCCATGCCGAGCCTGACGGCCCGGTCCCGTTCCATTATCCGGGGCCGTCGCTGGCCGAGGACTTCGTGAGCGGGGCGGGACGATGATGGGATTTTTCACGAGCATCGGCTCCGCGGTGCGGCAGTCGGTCAGCGGCCTGGGTCATGCCACGCGCATGTTTTTCACGGTACTGGCGATGTCTCCGGCGCTGCTGCGCCGCTTCCGGCTGGTGAGCGACCAGATTTTCTTTGTCGGCAACCTGTCGCTGGTGATCATTGCGGTCTCAGGCCTGTTTGTCGGCTTCGTGCTGGGTTTGCAGGGTTATTACACGCTAAATCGCTACGGCTCCGAGCAGGCGCTAGGGCTGCTGGTGGCGCTGTCGCTGGTGCGCGAGCTGGGCCCGGTGGTGACGGCGCTGCTGTTCGCCGGCCGCGCCGGCACGTCACTGACCGCCGAGATCGGCCTGATGAAGGCGGGTGAGCAACTCACCGCCATGGAAATGATGGCGGTCAATCCGCTACAGCGCGTGATCGCGCCGCGCTTCTGGGCTGGCGTGGTTGCCATGCCGGTGCTGGCGGCAATTTTCAGCGCCGTTGGCATCCTTGGTGGCTATGTGGTCGGGGTGCAGATGATCGGCGTGGACGCGGGCGCGTTCTGGTCGCAGATGCAAAACGGGGTGGATGTTCGCAATGACGTGCTCAATGGCGTCATAAAGAGCTTCATTTTTGGCGTCGCGGTGACGTTTATAGCGTTGTACCAGGGCTATCAGGCCAAGCCGACGCCGGAAGGCGTATCGCATGCCACCACGCGCACCGTGGTGATTGCCTCGCTGGCGGTGCTGGCGCTGGATTTCCTGCTGACTGCGCTGATGTTCAGCTGACTTGGCCGGTGCGGTCGGCGGAGCCGGAGTACTTGAAGAAGAGACGCAGATGAAAAGAAATACACTCGATTTCTGGGTTGGGCTGTTTGTTGTGGCGGGTTTCGTGGCGCTGCTGTTCCTGGCGCTCAAGGCCGGCAACATGAGTGCCCTGTCGTTCCAGGACACCTACTCGGTGCAGGCGCGCTTCGATAATATCGGCGGCCTGAAGCCGCGCGCCCCGGTCAAGAGCGCCGGCGTGGTGGTGGGCCGCGTGGCGGATATCCGCTTCGACGACAAGACCTACCAGGCGACCGTGACGCTCAACCTGGAAAAGCGCTACCAGTTTCCCAAGGACACCTCGGCCAAGATCCTGACCTCGGGCTTGCTCGGGGAGCAGTACCTGGGCCTTGAGGCGGGCGGCGACACCGCCATGCTGGCTGAAGGCTCGCGCATCACCATGACGCAGTCGGCCGTGGTGCTGGAAAACCTGATCGGGCAGTTCCTGTATAACAAGGCCGCCGATGCCGGGGCGGGCGGCAACAATGCCGGCGGCGCTGCCGCTGGAGCCGCCAGCGGCGCGGCGGGGGTGGTGAAATGACCGGCAGGCGTGCTGCCGCGCGCTGGCGCGTGGGACGAAACTGCTTGCTGGCAGCATCGGTTGCATGGCTGGCGGCAGGTTGCGCCACTGGCCCGACCGCCAACCCGAAGGATCCTATCGAGCCCTTCAACCGGGAAGTCTTCAAGGTCAACGACGCCGTCGACAGGACCGTGCTGCGCCCGGTTGCCCAGGTGTACGCAGATTACGTTCCATCGCCGATCCGCACCGCGATCGACAACGCTTTCTCCAACGTCAGCGATGTCTACTCGGCCGTCAACAACCTGCTCCAGGGCAAGCCCACCCGCGCCGCGGAAGACACCATGCGCGTGGCCATCAACAGCGTGCTGGGCATCGGCGGGCTGATCGACATCGCCACGCCGGCGGGCTTGCCGAAGTACAAGGAAGACTTCGGCCAGACCTTGGGCGTATGGGGCGTGCCGGCCGGCCCGTACCTGGTGCTGCCGCTGTTCGGGCCGAGCACGGTGCGCGATACCGCTGGCATGCTGGTCGACCGCCAGATTGATCCGTCGGCGTATATCGATCCCGTGTGGCTGCGCAACTCGCTGTTCGGGGTGCGTGTCGTCAACACCCGGGCTTCGCTGCTTGGCGCCACGGGCCTGATCGAGATGGCGGCGCTCGACAAGTACGCCTTCATGCGCGATGCGTACCTGCAGCGCCGCGAGTACCAGATCTATGACGGCAACCCGCCGGAGAGCGACGATACCGTGCCGACCACCCCGCCGCCGGATGCCACGCAGGAAAACCAGGCGCTACCCACGCCGCCAGTGCAGATGCCCGGCAATATCGGCAATTTCCGTCTGCGCTGAGTGGGTTTTGCCGCGGCTCGTGTCGCCGCTGTGAGTGGTGCAACAAAGTATGAAAAAGTGGTGTCGGAAGCTCCGGCACCGCGAACTCCCAGGCCTTGCCCGAACTCCAACTCGGCGCATGACCATTGCCGGCCTTGGTGCCGGGACGCGCTAGGATGCCGTACCTCGGTGTCCCTGCGTTATCGAATTGATAAGGACGAAATATGCTGAAGCGACTGTTGCTGCCTTTTCTTACCGTGGTTGCCTTTTCCGGCGCCGCCCACGCCCAATCGCAGGATGCCAGCACGCCCGACGGGCTGGTCAAGGCCGTGGTCAGCGACGTGATGACTTCGGTCAAGGCGGACAAGGACATGCAGGCCGGGAACATCGGCAAGATCTCGGCGCTGGTGGAGCAGAAGATCCTGCCCAACGCGAATTTCCAGAAGACCACGCAGATCGCCATGGGCCGCAACTGGTCCAAGGCCACGCCCGAGCAGCAAAAGCAGATCACCGACGAGTTCAAGACCCTGCTGATCCGCACCTATTCGGGCGCCATCGCGCAGATTCGCGACCAGAGCGTGCAGTTCCGTCCGTACCGCGGCAGCCCGGACGATACCGATGCCACCATTCGCACCCAGGTCATCAACAAGGGCGAGCCGATCCAGCTCGATTACCGCCTCGAGAAGACCCCGCAAGGCTGGAAGGTCTACGACATCAACGTGCTGGGCGCCTGGCTGACCGAGGCCTACAAGGGTAGCTTCAACACCATCGTGGGCCAGCAGGGCGTGGACGGTGTGATCAAGACGCTGCAGGACCGCAACCGCCAGCTCGCCAACGCCAAGAACTGAGCCTGCGAGCCTGCCTGAGCGGCAGGCTCAGCATGGCTGGCCGAAGTGTTCTACAATGAGCACTCCCGCACCCGCGGGAGTGCTTTTTTCCAGACCCGCATCCCCGGACCGCTGCCAGATGCTTTCGCTCGACACCTCGCTGACCAACCGCAACGCCGCCGCCGTGCTGCGTGACGGGCTGGCACGCCTGGCCCAGGGCGAAGCCCAGGTGGACTGCGGCAAGCTGACCCAGGTCGACTCCGCTGCCGTCGCGGTGCTGCTGGCCTGGCAGCGCGATGCCGCCAGCCGCGGCCAGTCGCTCGTGTTCGTCGGCGTACCGGCCCAGCTGGCTGAGCTGGCCACGCTGTACGGCGTCGATTCCCTGCTGCAATTCGGCGCCCAGGCGGGTGCCACGGGCGCGCGGCGCACGCAAGACACCGTTTCCCACCGACATTGAACCGGCATCCGTGGCAAGCTGCTGATCTGCGCTTGCTACCGCGATGCCCGGGCGATGGCTCGCGCCACGCCTCGCGCTCAAAGCGGGACTGCTCCCGCATCCCCTATAATTCCGGGTTGTTCGACCGTTCCGGCATATAAGGCACGGACAAGACACGGTCGAAGCACCCAGGCGGTCCCCGCCATTTCAAGGAGGCCGGCGTGCGAGCCCACAAGAGCCCTACGCGCCTGCCAAACAGTATCCGGCCATGAAAGCCATCGAACTCAAAGACGTTCGCAAGCGCTACCGCAACCTGCAAGCGCTCAAGGGCGTCAGCTTCACCGTCGAGCGGGGCGAATTCTTCGGCCTGCTCGGCCCCAACGGTGCAGGCAAGACCACGCTGATCTCCATCCTGGCGGGCCTGAACCGTGCCGATTCCGGCAGCGTCAGCGTGCTCGGCCACGACGTGGTGTCCGATTACCGGCTGGCGCGGCGCATGTTGGGCGTGGTGCCGCAGGAACTGGTCTTCGATCCCTTCTTCACGGTGCGCGAGACGCTGCGCCTGCAGTCCGGCTACTTCGGCCTGACCCGCAATGACGACTGGATCGACGAGATCATGGCCAACCTCGATCTCACCAACAAGGCCGACGCCAACATGCGCCAGCTCTCCGGCGGCATGAAGCGCCGCGTGCTGGTGGCCCAGGCGCTGGTGCACCGGCCGCCGGTCATCGTGCTCGACGAGCCCACCGCCGGGGTTGACGTGGAGTTGCGCCAAACGCTGTGGAAGTTCATTTCACGCCTGAATCGCGAGGGCCACACCATCATCCTGACCACGCACTACCTGGAAGAGGCGGAGGCGCTGTGTGATCGCATCGCCATGCTCAAGTTCGGCGAGGTGGTGGCGCTGGACCGCACCAGCAACCTGCTGAGCCAGTTCGCCGGGCTGCAGCTGGCGCTGACATTTTCCCGTGGTACCTTGCCGGCCACGCTTGAGCCGCTGCGCATGCCTTCCTCCAATCCGGGCGAACGCGCGGTGCGGCTGCGGCTGTCGGGCTACCCGGCGGTGGAGCCGATCCTGGCCGCCTGCCGCGAGGCCGGCTGCGAAATCGAAGACATGGAAATCAACAAGGCAGACCTGGAGGACGTGTTCGTGCAGATCATGCGGCGCGAAGGTCACATGCCGGGCGCGTTGCCGGATACGGCGGTGGAGGCTGCAGCATGAAGATGCCAACCGAATTCGACGGCACGCAGGACGCCATCAACACCCACCTTGCGCCGATGGCGGTGGGAGGGCTGGTAGGCTTTCGCACGCTGCTCTACAAGGAAGTGCTGCGTTTCTGGAAGGTCAGCTTCCAGACCGTGGCGGCGCCGGTGCTCACCGCGATCCTGTACCTGTTGATCTTCGGCCACGTGCTTGAGAACCGCGTGAAGGTGTACGACCAGATCAGCTATACCGCTTTCCTGGTGCCGGGGCTGGTGATGATGAGCGTGCTGCAGAACGCCTTTGCCAATAGTTCGTCGTCGCTGATCCAGTCCAAAATCACCGGCAACCTGGTGTTCATCATGCTGCCGCCGCTGTCGCACTGGGAAATGTTCGGCGCCTATGTGGTGGCGTCCATCGTGCGCGGCCTGGCCGTGGGCCTGGGCGTGTTGCTGGTGACGGCCTGGTTCGCCAACCTGCATTTCGCCAACATCGCGTGGATCCTGGTGTTTGCCGTGCTGGGCGCGGCGATCCTTGGCACGCTGGGGCTGATCGCCGGGATCTGGGCCGAGAAATTCGACCAGCTTGCGGCCTTCCAGAACTTCCTGATCATGCCGGCCACCTTCTTGTCCGGCGTGTTTTATTCGATCCACTCGCTGCCTCCCTTCTGGCAAGCGGTGTCGCACGCCAATCCGTTCTTCTACATGATCGACGGCTTCCGCTATGGCTTCTTTGGCGTCTCCGACGTGGCGCCGGCCTTCAGCCTCGCAGTCGTGGGTACGGCTTTCGTGGTGCTTGCCACGGTCGCGCTGCAGCTGCTCAAGAGCGGCTACAAGCTGCGCCACTGAACGCTACCCACAAGAGCAGAACGCCAAGAGCCCATCTATCCAGATCCGGAACCGTAAGCGAATCAACGCGAAAAGACCATCATGCTGCCTACACCCCAACAAGTCAGTGACTACATCGCCCAAGGGCTGTCCTGCGAACACCTGGAAGTGGAGGGCGACGGCCAGCACTTCTTTGCCACCATCGTCAGCGCCCAGTTTGACGGCAAGCGCCTGATCCAGCGGCACCAGCAGGTCTATGCCGCGCTGGGCGACCGCATGCGCGCCGAGATCCACGCACTGTCGATGAAGACGCTGACGCCGGCCGAATGGCAGGCGCAGGCGGGCGAGGGAAAGCAGTAAGCTAAGCGCCGGAACAAGGCGGACTCGCACGAATAAATACGGACCAACAAGCTGGCCGCCCGACAGGCCGGACATGACAATCAGGGTCCGCGCCACTCGCGCGGCGGCCCACGGGTATCAGATGCTGCGGCGGCGCGCCTTGACGCACCGCCACGGACCGTAATGAAACATGCCGGACGCCAGCGGGCGGCCGGCCGGAATTGAAAGAACATGGACAAACTCGAGATCCAGGGCAATGGCCCGCTGCGAGGCGAGATCCGCGTATCCGGCGCCAAGAACGCCGCGCTGCCGATCCTGTGCGCGGGACTGCTTAGCGCCGACACCCTCTCGCTCGACAACGTTCCCAGGCTGCAGGACGTGGGTACCACGCTCAAGCTGCTGCGCCAGATGGGCATGAAGGCCGAGCAGGACGGCACGCGCGTGACGCTCAACGGCGCCGACGTCAACTCGCCCGAGGCTCCCTACGAGCTGGTCAAGACCATGCGCGCATCGATCCTGGTGCTGGGCCCGCTGGTGGCGCGCTTTGGCGAAGCGCGCGTGTCGTTGCCTGGCGGCTGCGCCATTGGCGCGCGCCCGGTCGACCAGCACATCAAGGGCCTGCAGGCCATGGGGGCCGAGATCAGCATCGAGCACGGCTTTATCCATGCCCGCGCCAAGCGCCTGAAGGGCGCGCGCGTGGTGACCGACATGATCACCGTGACCGGTACCGAAAACCTGCTGATGGCCGCCACGCTGGCCGACGGCGAGACCGTGCTCGAAAACGCCGCGCGTGAGCCCGAAGTGACCGACCTGGCCAACCTGCTGGTCAAGATGGGGGCCCGTATCGAGGGCATCGGCACTGACCGCCTGGTGATCCAGGGCGTGGATCGCCTGCATGGCGCCAGCCACGCCGTGATCGCCGACCGTATCGAGGCCGGCACCTTCCTGTGCGCGGCCGCCGCCACGCTGGGCGATGTGGTGCTGCGCGGCGTGTCGCCGCACATCCTGGACACGGTGCTCGACAAGCTGCGCGAAGCCGGCGCCGCCATCGAGGCCGGTGAAGACTGGATCCGCCTGACGATGGCCCAGCGCCCGCAGTCGGTGAGCTTCCGTACCTCCGAATACCCGGCCTTCCCGACCGACATGCAGGCGCAGTTCATGGCGCTGAACAGCGTGGCCGGCGGCGTGGCTCGCATTACCGAAACCATCTTCGAGAACCGCTTCATGCACGTGCAGGAGCTGAGCCGGCTGGGTGCCGACATCGCGGTCGAAGGCAATACCGCGGTGGTCACCGGCGTGCCCCGGCTGTCGGGCGCCAAGGTGATGGCGACCGACCTGCGCGCCTCCGCCAGCCTGGTGATCGCCGGCCTGGTGGCCGAGGGCGAGACCGTGATCGACCGCATCTATCACCTTGACCGTGGCTATGACCGCATGGAAGACAAGCTGTCGGCCGTGGGCGCCAAGATCCGCCGCATCGCCTGAGCGCACGAAAAGATAAAAGGACGCAGATGAGCCCCTCCCCGACCCAGTTGACGCTGGCCCTCTCCAAGGGCCGGATCTTCACCGAAACCATGCCGCTGCTCGAGGCGGCCGGCATCCATGTCACCGAGGATCCGGAAACCTCGCGCAAGCTGATCCTGCCCACCTCCGATCCGGACGTGCGCGTCATCATCGTGCGCGCCTCCGATGTGCCGACCTACGTGCAATACGGCGCGGCCGACTTCGGCGTGGCTGGCAAGGACGTGCTGATGGAACACGGCATGGCCGGGCTCTACGCACCGATCGACCTGAATATCGCCAAGTGCCGCATGTCGGTTGCAACCTCGGCCGGCTTCGACTACGCCAGCGCGGTGCGCCAGGGCGCGCGGCTGGCCGTGGCCACCAAATATGTGCAGACCGCGCGCGAGCACTTCGCCAAGAAGGGCGTGCACGTGGACCTGATCAAGCTGTATGGCTCGATGGAACTCGGGCCGCTGGTGGGACTGGCCGACGCCATTGTCGACCTGGTCAGCACCGGCGGGACCTTGCGCGCCAACAACCTGGTCGAAGTGGAAGAGATCGTGCAGATATCGTCGCGCCTGGTGGTCAACCAGGCTGCCCTCAAACTCAAGCGTGAGCGGCTTGCCCCGATTCTCGACGCGTTTGAACGGGCCTCCGCCGCGCTGGCCTGACGCCGCGCGAGAGAGAGCCTGGGGAATGGAGTCATGAACGAAAATTCTATGGAAAACCTCGCAATCCGCCGGCTGGATTCAACCGAGCAGGGCTTTGCCGCCGAGTTGCGCAAGGTACTGGCGTTCGAAGCCGGAGAAGACGACGCCATCGATCGCGCCGTGGCGCAGATCCTTGCCGATGTGAAGGCGCGCGGCGACGCCGCGGTACTGGAGTACACGCAGCGCTTCGATCGTGTGGAAGCCAGCTCCATGGCCGCGCTGGAGATCTCGCCGGCCAAGCTCGAAGCCGCGCTCGACGAGCTCGAGCCCAAGCGCCGCGCCGCGCTGGAAACCGCGGCGGCGCGCGTGCGCGCCTACCACGAGAAGCAGAAGATCGAGTGCGGCAGCCACAGCTGGGAATACACCGAGTCCGACGGCACCGTGCTGGGACAAAAGGTGACCCCGCTGGACCGCGTCGGCATCTATGTGCCGGGCGGCAAGGCGGCGTATCCGTCGTCCGTGCTGATGAACGCCATCCCAGCACGCGTGGCCGGCGTCAAGGAAGTCATCATGGTCGTGCCCACGCCGGGCGGTGTGCGCAACGAGCTGGTGCTGGCCGCGGCGCAGATCGCCGGCGTGGACCGCGTGTTTACCATCGGCGGCGCGCAGGCGGTTGGCGCGCTGGCTTACGGCACGGGCTCGCTGCCCCAGGTCGACAAGATCGTCGGCCCGGGCAACGCCTACGTGGCGGCGGCCAAGCGCCGCGTGTTCGGCACCGTCGGCATCGACATGATCGCCGGCCCGTCCGAGATCCTGGTGATCTGCGACGGCACCACCGATCCGGACTGGGTGGCGATGGACCTGTTCTCGCAGGCCGAGCACGATGAGCTCGCGCAATCCATCCTGCTGTGCCCCGACTCGAACTACCTGGCCCAGGTGGAAGAAAGCATCCACCGCCAGCTTGACTCCATGCCGCGCCGCGACGTCATCCGTGCCTCGCTGTCCGGGCGCGGCGCGCTGATCCGGGTACGCGACATGGACGAGGCCTGCGAGATCGCCAACGCGATCGCGCCGGAGCACCTGGAGATTTCCGCCGAGAACCCGCGCCACTGGGCCGAGAAGATCCGCCACGCCGGCGCCATCTTCCTGGGCCGCTATACCAGCGAGTCGCTGGGCGACTATTGTGCGGGGCCCAACCACGTGCTGCCGACCTCGCGCACCGCGCGTTTCTCGTCGCCGCTGGGCGTGTACGACTTCCAGAAACGCTCCAGCCTGATCGAAGTGAGCGAGCAGGGCGCCCAGATGCTGGGCCAGATCGCCGCCGAGCTGGCCTATGGCGAGGGATTGCAGGCCCACGCCCGCAGCGCCGAGTATCGCCTCAGGCGTAACTGAGGCACAGCGGCCGGGTTCCGGTTTTTTCGGCGCCCGGCCGGATTGCAGCAATCAGCACCGACAACCACCGACCAAAGAGGTAATCCAATGTCCGTAGTGCAGCCTTCCCTGATCGAACGCATCATCCGTGACGACGTACGCGCCATGGGCGCCTACCATGTGCCGGATTCGCACGGTCTGGTGAAGCTGGACGCGATGGAGAATCCCTATCAGCTGCCCGACGCGCTGCGCGCAGAGCTGGCCGCGCGGCTGGCCGAGGTGGCGCTGAACCGTTATCCGGTGCCAAGCAGCGAAGTGCTGCGCGCGCGCCTGAAAACGGTCATGGACGTGCCCGCGGGCATGGACGTGCTGCTGGGCAACGGCTCGGACGAGATCATCAGCATGTTGTCGCTGGCCGCCGCCAGGCCGGGCGCCAAGGTGCTGGCACCGGTACCGGGCTTCGTCATGTACGCCATGTCCGCCCAGTTTGCCGGGCTGGAATTCGTCGGCGTGCCGCTCAAGGCGGATTTCACGCTAGACCGGGCGGCCATGCTCGCGGCCATGGCCGAGCACCAGCCTGCCATCATTTACCTGGCCTACCCCAACAATCCCACCGGCAACCTGTTCGATGCGGATGACATGGAAGCCATCGTGCGCGCCGCCCAGGGCGAGACCTGCCAGAGCCTGGTGGTGGTCGACGAGGCCTACCAGCCATTCGCCCAGGACACCTGGATGCCGCGCCTGGCCGAGTTCGGCAACCTGCTGGTGATGCGCACCGTGTCCAAGCTGGGCCTGGCCGGCATCCGGCTGGGTTACCTGGCCGGTGCGCCGGCCTGGCTCGCGCAGATCGACAAGGTGCGCCCGCCGTACAACGTCAATGTGCTGACCGAGGCCACCGCGCTGTTCGTGCTGGAGCATGTCGACGTGCTGGACCAGCAGGCTGCGCAACTGCGCGCCGAGCGCGCCACCGTGGCCAGCGCCCTGGCCGCCTTGCCGGGCGTGACGGTCTACCCGAGCGCCGCCAATTTCCTGCTGGTGCGCGTCGACGATTCCGCCCGTGTGTTCGACGGGGTGCTCGCGCGCAAGGTTTTGATCAAGAACGTGGGTAAAATGCACCCATTGCTGGCCAACTGTCTGCGCGTCACGGTCAGCACTCCCGAAGAGAACGCGCAATTTCTCGCTGCCTTCCAGGCGGCGTTGCAGGATTAACACCATGCGTGTTGCAGAGGTCACCCGCAATACTTCGGAAACGCAAATTCGCGTTTCGCTGAATCTCGATGGCACCGGCCGCCAGAAACTGGCGTCGGGCGTGCCGTTCCTCGACCACATGCTGGACCAGATCGCGCGCCATGGCATGTTCGACCTGGAGGTCGAAGCCAGCGGCGACACCCATATCGATGACCACCACACGGTGGAAGACGTCGGCATCGCGCTCGGCCAGGCCGTTGCCAAGGCCATTGGCGACAAGAAGGGCATCACCCGCTACGGCCACAGCTATGTGCCGCTGGACGAATGCCTGTCGCGCGTCGTGATCGACTTCTCCGGCCGCCCGGGCCTGGAGTTCCATGTGCCGTTTACCCGCGCGCGGGTGGGCAGCTTCGATGTGGACCTGACCATCGAGTTCTTCCGCGGGTTCGTCAATCATGCCGCGGTGACGCTGCATATCGACAACCTGCGCGGCATCAATGCCCATCATCAATGCGAAACCGTGTTCAAGGCCTTCGGCCGCGCGCTGCGCATGGCGGTGGAAATGGATCCGCGCGCCGGCAACACGATTCCGTCGACCAAGGGCACCCTCGTCGGCTGAGCCTTAGCGGCGTCCACCAGCCTCGCATGGCGGCGCGTTCTGCGCCGCCGGCGGCAAATTTCCGATCAATGTGGTGCCGATGCGGCACCAACGCGGCATTAGCGCGACATTAGCCCAACCCGATGGATACGCTTAAGTCGTTCATCTCGCTGCTGGCGCTGATCAACCCGATCGGGGCCATTCCGTTCTTCATCAGCCTGACCACCCAGCAGACCGAGGAAGAAAAGCGGCATACCATCAAGATTGCGTCGATCTCGGTGGCGACGGTAGTGGGTATTTCCGCCTTGCTGGGCCAGCAGATCATTGAGTTCTTCAATATCTCGGTGGCTTCGCTCCAGGTGGGCGGTGGCCTCATCATGATCATGATGGCGATGAACATGCTGAACGCCCAGACCAGCCGCACCAAGGCGACGCCCGAGGAAGAGGACGAGGCGGAAGCCAAGGCCAGCATCGCGGTGGTGCCGCTGGCGCTGCCCTTGCTGACCGGGCCCGGCTCGATCAGCACGGTGATCGTCTATGCCGGCAAGACCCAGCATTGGTACCAATTGCTGATTCTGGTCGGAATCGGGATCGCGCTGGGCGCAGTGGTATATATAGTATTCCGCGCCGCGGACCCGATCGCGCGCGTGATCGGCCGCACTGGCATCAATATCGGTACGCGCCTGATGGGACTGATCCTATCGGCGCTGGCCGTGGAATTCATTGTGGACGGGCTTAAGACATTGTTGCCTGTTTTGAAATCATGACTACCATAGCAATTGTGGATTACGGCATGGGCAACCTGCGCTCGGTGGCGCAGGCCCTGCGTGCGGCGGCGCCCGAGGCGGACGTACAGGTGGTGGACCAGCCCGAGGCGATCCGCGCGGCGGACCGCGTGGTGCTGCCCGGCCAGGGGGCGATGCCAGACTGCATGGGCGCGCTGGGCGCGTCCGGCTTGCAGCAGGCGGTGATTGAGGCCGCCGCCAGCAAGCCGATGCTGGGCGTGTGCGTTGGCGAACAGATGCTGTTCGACTTCAGCAAGGAAAGTAGGACGCAGGACGGCAGCACGCCTTGCCTGGGGCTGTTGCCCGGCGAGGTGATCCGCTTCGAGCTGGAAGGCATGACCCAGCCGGACGGCTCACGCTACAAGGTGCCGCAGATGGGCTGGAACCGGGTGCGGCAGGCACGCTCCCATCCGCTGTGGGCTGGCATCCCCGATGAAAGCTGGTTCTATTTCGTGCATAGTTACTACGTGCATGCGCAGGATCCGGCGCATATTGCCGGCGAAACCGACTACGGTGTCTTATTTACGAGCGCGGTAGCGCGCGATAATATTTTTGCCACGCAGTTCCACCCGGAAAAGAGCGCCGCCATGGGCTTGCAGCTGTACCGGAACTTCGTGCATTGGAATCCCTGAACCTCGATAGCGGCTTTTTCGGGACCGAGTTGGCCGGCCACGGTGGCTAGCTCAATTTTCTCTTTCACTCAATCACGCTCGTCACACTTATGTTGCTCATTCCGGCCATCGACCTGAAGGACGGTCAATGTGTACGCCTTAAACAAGGCGACATGGACCAGGCCACCGTCTTTTCCGAAGATCCCGCCGCCATGGCACGTCACTGGGTGGAGCAGGGCGCACGGCGCCTGCACCTGGTCGACCTCAATGGTGCGTTCGTGGGCAAGCCCCGCAATGAAGCTGCCATCAAGGCCATCATCGCCGAGGTGGGCGATGAGATCCCGATCCAGCTCGGCGGCGGCATCCGCGACCTGAACACCATCGAGCGCTGGCTCGACGGCGGCCTGTCGTACGTGATCATCGGCACGGCCGCGGTCAAGAATCCCGGGTTCCTCAAGGATGCCTGCACGGCGTTCGGCGGCCATATCATCGTCGGCCTGGACGCCCGCGAAGGCAAGGTTGCCACCGACGGCTGGAGCAAGCTGACCGGCCACGAAGTCGCCGACCTCGCGCGCAAGTACGAGGACTACGGCGTGGAAGCCATCATCTACACCGACATCGGCCGCGACGGCATGCTGCAGGGCATCAATATCGATGCCACCGTCAAGCTGGCGCAGTCGGCGACGATTCCGGTGATCGCCAGCGGCGGGCTGTCCAACCTGGCCGATATCGAACGCCTGTGCAGCGTGCAAAAGGATGGTGTCGAAGGCGTCATCTGCGGCCGCGCGATCTATTCGGGCGACCTCAATTTCGCCGAAGCCCAGGCGCTTGCCGACAAGCTCGGCGCCGAGCAGTAAGACAACGCGCCTCGCGCGCGACAATTGCAGCCACCGGCGCCACGCATGCGCGCAGCGCCGTGGCGGGCAAGGAATCTCATGCTAGCCAAACGTATCATCCCCTGCCTCGACGTGACCAACGGGCGGGTGGTCAAGGGTGTCAACTTCGTCGAATTGCGCGACGCGGGCGACCCGGTCGAGATCGCCCGCCGTTACGACGAGCAGGGTGCCGATGAAATCACTTTTCTTGATATCACCGCGACCAGCGACGGCCGCGACCTGATCCTGCACATCATCGAGGCGGTGGCCTCCCAGGTCTTCATCCCGCTGACGGTAGGTGGCGGCGTGCGGGCCGTGGAAGACGTGCGGCGCCTGCTCAATGCCGGCGCTGACAAGATCAGCGTCAACTCCTCGGCCATCGCCAACCCGCAGCTGGTGTCGGACGCCACCGCGCGCTACGGGTCGCAGTGCATCGTGGTCGCGATCGACGCCAAGCGCAGCTCCGCGCCCGGCGAGCCGGCGCGCTGGGAAGTCTTCACCCACGGCGGGCGCAAGGCCACCGGCCTGGACGCCGTGGCCTGGGCGCGCGAGATGGCCGCGCGCGGCGCCGGCGAGCTGCTGCTCACCAGCATGGACCGCGACGGCACCAAGAGCGGGTTCGACCTTGAACTTACGCGGGCTGTCAGCGACGCGGTGTCCGTGCCGGTCATCGCCTCGGGTGGCGTGGGCGGCCTGAAGGACCTGGCCGACGGCATCAAGCTGGGGCACGCCGACGCGGTGCTGGCCGCCAGCATCTTCCACTACGGCGAGCACACCGTTGGCGAAGCAAAGGCATTCATGGCCCGCGAGGGCATTCCGGTGCGAATCTGAACACGGCGAACCGACATGGCAAAGAAGTGGCTCAACAAGGTTAAGTGGGACGACAACGGCCTGGTGCCGGTGATCGTCCAGGAAGTCGGCTCGAACGACGTGCTGATGTTCGCGTTCATGAACCGCGAAGCGCTGCAGCGCACCGCGGAGATCGGCGAGGCCGTGTTCTGGTCGCGCTCGCGCAAGCGCCTGTGGCACAAGGGCGAGGAATCCGGCCACGTACAGAAGGTGCACGAGATGCGCCTGGATTGCGACGAAGACGTGGTCCTGCTCAAGGTCACCCAGAACGACGGCATCGCTTGCCACACCGGGCGCCACTCCTGCTTTTTCCAGAAGTTCGAGGGCGACGCCGAGAGCGGTGACTGGCAGACCGTCGAGCCTGTGCTCAAGGATCCGTCCACTATCTACGCGGCCAAGCCATGAGCGAACAACATTTGAGTAGCGCGGACGTGCTGGCCCGCCTGGCCACCGTGCTGGAGTCGCGCAAGCCGGAGAACGGCGGAGACCCTGACAAGTCTTACGTGGCACGCCTGTTCCACAAGGGTGACGACGCCATCCTGAAGAAGATCGGCGAGGAAGCCACCGAGACCGTGATGGCCGCCAAGGATGCGCGCGCTGCCGGCCTGGGTCCGGAGGCGGTCGGCAAGGTGGTGTACGAGGTGGCCGATCTCTGGTTCCACAGCATGGTGCTGCTCGCCCGTTTCGGCCTGAAGCCGGCCGACGTGGTCAACGAGCTGGCTCGCCGCGAAGGCCTGTCCGGCCTTGAGGAAAAAGCCCAGCGCAAGGCCGACGGCAGTTGAATAGCCACGCCGGCCCGCCGGCAACCCGCAACTACGAGCCGCTTTGAGGAGCAACGACGATGGGGGATGTGATCACCGCTGACAACGACCGGCTCGCTAGCCTGCGCAAGCTGACGCACATTCTTTATGCCCTGTACGCCATTTTCTGGCTGACCGGCGGCATCACCGCGCTGATCGCCATCGTGGTCGGGTACGTCAAGCGCGACGACACCCGGGGCACCCTCTACGCCTCCCACTTTGCCTGGCAGATCCGCTCCTTCTGGTGGTCGGTGGCGTGGGCCATTCTGGGCGGCGTGCTGTTTGCCACGGTGTTCCTGATACCGCTGGCCTTTGCGGCATGGGGCGTGCTGTCCCTGTGGATGTTGTATCGTATCGTCAAGGGCTGGCTCTACCTGAATGACAGCAAGCCGATGTACCCGGATCAGCGTTTCTGATGCTTCTGACGGGATCCCGGCGGGTTCCCGGCGAAATCGCAGCCTGATTTGCTGCGCGCAATGAAATTTTCATGAATTCACCGCACAATTGCCTCTTCTGCAGGATCGTGGCCGGCCAGCTACCGTCGCGCAAGGTGTATGAAGATGACGAAATGCTGGCTTTCCATGATATCCACCCGAAAGCCCCGGTACACTTCCTGCTCATTCCCAAGGTGCATGTCGATTCGCTGGCCGATTGCGGACCCGGCGAAGGCGCGGTGCTTGCTAAAATGATGTTGAAAGTGCCGGAGTTGGCGCGCGCGGCAGGCTGTGGCAATGGTTTCCGGACGGTGATCAATACCGGCCCGGATGGCGGACAGGAGGTGTACCACCTCCATCTGCACGTGCTTGGCGGCCCGCGCAACCAGTGGAAGGTGCCGCTGCCTTAAAGCCGGCTTCAAGCCAGCCTGGCAGCCAGCCCATGCAGGACCGCGGGCCGCGTGGCCTTCGGTCAGATGCCGTGCCGGCAACCGTCGCCCGGCATGGCCTTCAGTGACGGAACAACAAGCCGGGGTGGCAAGGCGCCGCCCCAGGCTTCATCAGGAGCAGAAAATGGGTTCGTTTAGCATTTGGCACTGGCTCATCGTGCTGGTGATCGTCATGCTGGTCTTTGGCACCAAGAAGCTGCGCAATATCGGCCAGGATCTCGGTGGCGCCGTGAAGGGCTTCAAGGACGGCATGAAGGATGCCAACGGGAACCCCGCTGACGCGCCGGACGCGCCGGCCAAGGAACTGCGCGACACCACCACCATCGACGTCGAAGCCAAGGAAAAGTCGCGCCAGCAGTAAGCGCGATCCCACCCTTGTCAGCACGCCCGATGTCTCTCCTCCTGGCAGCAATGCCTTGCCGGCCACGTTCGCTTCGCCACGCTTGCCTGCGTGACGACCTGCGCGCTGGCCGGGGCGGCCATTGTTACGGCCTCATCCTCCCGAACCTCGCATGATCGATCTCGGCATTTCCAAGCTTGCACTGATCGGCGCCGTGGCGCTGGTGGTGATCGGTCCCGAGCGGCTGCCGAAGGTGGCGCGCACGGTCGGCGCACTGGTCGGCCGCGCGCAGCGCTATATCAATGACGTGAAGGCAGAAGTCAGCCGCGAGGTCGAGCTCGACGAACTGCGCAAGATGCGCACGGAGTTCGAGGATGCCGCGCGCGATGTCGAGCGCACCATCCACAAGGAAGTGCACGAGCACGGCCAGGCCCTGAACGATGCACTGACCGGCACTGACTCAAGCACGCAGGCAGGGGCAAGCCCGGCCAGTGGCTATGTGCCTTCCTGGGACACGGCGCACAAGCCCCACAACGGCCGCAAGAGCTGGCGCGTCAAGCAAGGCGCGCAGCCCCTGTGGTACAAGCGCCAGCACAATGTACGCGTGTGGGCGCAGTCCGGCGCCGCGCGCGTCAAGCGCCACCGTCCCGCCACCGGTCCCGCTCGCTCTTTCTTCGAGTGAGCATGAAGGGGCTTGTCCACACGCCGGTAACCGGCCGGCCACCGCTGTCGTGCGTTCCGACTTGCGCGCCGTGCCGTTGTATCGCCACCGATTCCTCGATGCCAGCCATCCCGGCTGAGCGGTCCACGCCATGAGCGACTCTCGTTCCCAAGATCCCCAAGACCCGCAAGACGATGGTCCGCAGGAAACCTTCATCTCTCACCTGGTGGAGTTGCGCTCGCGTATCGTCAAGGCCGCGTCAGGCGTGATCCTGGTGTTCGTCAGCCTGGTCTACTGGGCGCCGAACATTTACAACCTGTTTGCCAGGCCGTTGATGGAGTCGCTGCCCAAGGGCGGCAGGATGATCGTCACCGACGTCACCGGCTCCTTTTTTGTGCCGATGAAGGTGACGCTGCTGGTCGCCTTCCTGATAGCGCTGCCCTGGGTGCTCTACCAGATATGGCAGTTCGTCGCGCCCGGCTTGTACCAGCATGAGAAGCGATTGATCGTGCCGCTGGTGAGCAGCAGCTACATCCTGTTTATCTGCGGCGTGGCGTTTGCCTATTTCCTCGTGTTTCCCACGGTGTTCCATTTCATGGCGCACTACAACGCGCCGCTGGGGGCCGAGATGTCGACCGACATCGACAAATACCTCAGCTTCGCCATGACCATGTTCCTGGCCTTTGGCATTACCTTCGAGGTGCCGGTGGTCGTGATCGTGCTAGTGCGTTTCGGTGTGGTCGAACTGGAGAAGCTCAAGCAGATTCGCCCCTATGTGATCGTCGGCGCCTTCGTGATTGCCGCCGTGGTGACGCCGCCCGATGTACTGTCCCAGCTGTTGCTGGCGGTGCCTTTGATTGCGCTCTATGAACTGGGGCTGATCATGGCGCGATTCACCACAAAGCCCGTTGCGACCGACGCTGCAGCCAGCGAAGCCCAGCCAGATTGACGGCCGGGCAGAATGGCGAGAACAAGGCTTGGTGTCGTAACTTTTGCACCAAAATGGTGAAAAACGTCACCTATGCTGTTGCGACATCACAACAAAATGTGTCCGTAACCATGGTTAACGATGAAAAAGCCTTCTAGCGGCCGGGGGCGCTGACCCATAATACGCATCAGACGTGAAGGTAAATGCGTCGCCCAAGCACTTGGGCAAGCCAAGATTTCCCAATCAGTTGACAAGGAAAGTGTCGATATGAAGATGAAACTGTTTGCAGCCGCTGTAGCTGCCCTGGCCGCTGGTGGTGCGTATGCCCAATCGAGCGTGACCCTGTACGGCGTGGTTGACGCTGGTATTGAATACACCAACAAGAACCAAAGCTCTACCGGCAACCACAACCTGTTTGCCTTGCAGTCGGGCAACCAGTCCGGTTCGCGTTGGGGCCTGCGTGGCGTCGAAGATCTGGGCGGCGGTCTGAAGGGCATTTTTGTCCTGGAAAGCGGCTTCAACGTTGACAACGGTACGATGGGTCAAGGCAACCGCCTGTTTGGCCGTAACGCCTACGTCGGTCTGCAGAACCAGTACGGCACCCTGACCCTGGGCCGTCAGCAGACCACGTTCTATGACTTCGGCCTGCTGTATGATCCGATGGCCATTTCGACCCGTTACTCGATCACCGCAACGGCTCCGGAATACGCTTTCCGTGCTGACAATGCGGTCAAGTACACCGGCACGTTCGGTGGCCTGACCACTTCGGCCTTCTACAGCTTCAACAGCAACAACCAAGAGGTTGCTGGTAACTTCACCAACGGCCGCGAGTACGGCTTCCTGGCAAGCTACGCCGCAGGCCCGTTCTCGGTTGGTGCTGCTTATGACCAGTCGAACAAATCGTCGGCAGGTGTTCTCACCGACAATCAGCTGATCCGTCGCGCTACCATCGCTGGTACCTACGCTTTCGGTCCGGCCAAGCTCTACGCTGGTTACCGTTATGCCAAGGCTTTCAACAACGCGACCCTGCCGGGTGCTGCTGGCGCGCAGAACACCGCATCGAACCTGGGTTGGGTTGGTCTGGGCTACCAGCTGACCCCGGCTCTGTCGCTGTCGGGCTCGGCTTACTACCAGAACCTGCGTAACGCCAAGGCTAACCCGTGGCAGTTCGTGACGACCGCCGACTACGCGCTGTCGAAGCGCACCGACGTGTACGCTACGGCTACGTACATCCTGAACAAGGGTGCTAACTCGGCTCTGAGCGTGAATGGTTTCAACGACCAAATCACGTCTGGCCCGCTCGTCCAAACTGGTGGCAACCAGTTCGGCGGCGTGGTTGGTGTTCGCCACAAGTTCTAATTTAGCGCAGGCGTAAGCCTGCTCTAGATTGGCTTGAATCCAAAACGCCGGCATCCGCAAGGATGCCGGCGTTTTGTTATATGCGGCCGATGGCCGCTACGCAATGGCGATCGTGGCGCTCGTATGACATGGGGCTCCCAGGTCGCGACGCAGTATGGTCTCAGCCCGCGATCTGCGGTGTTGCCATCCGTCCCGCCGCCACGGATCCCCGCAGGGGGAGGGCGGCTGTGGCCTTGCGCCGTCAGCGGGCGCGGCATTGATGTCAGCCCGAGGCCGTCATGGCGGTCATCCCTCTCGCCGGCTGTTCCTTGTCCCCGTTCCTTATCCCCAGTTCCCAGTTGACCGTCCAGGCCCGGCAGGGCGCCGAACCGTGCCACGAGAGCGCCTCGCGCAGCACCGGGTACGCACGTGCCGGGTCCCAAGCCGGCAGGTATCTCACCAACAACAAAAACCCCGCCACAAGGGGCGGGGTTTGGTGAAGCAGGGCGCTATTCAGGGGTTCTGGCTACTCTTCCTCATCCAGTGGCAGCGCCCGGCGCGGCGGCGGTGGCCGCTTGCCGATCATCACCGTCAGTTCGGTTGGCTTGCCACGACGCACGACCTTCATCTTGGCCTCGGCGCCTGGCTTGAGCTGGGCGATGGCGTTGAGCAGGGCGGTGGTGTCGGTAATGCTCAGTCCATCCACCGAGACCAGCACGTCGCCCGGCTTCACGCCGGCCTTGTCAGCCGGCCCGCCCTGGACCACGGCCGCGATCAGTGCGCCCTCCTTGGCTTCGAGCCCAAAGGACTCCGCGATCTCCGGCGTCATGTCCTGCGGCTCCACGCCGATCCAGCCGCGTGTCACCGAGCCGGTGGAGATGATCGACTCCATCACTTGCTTGGCCGTGGACACCGGAATGGCGAAGCCGATACCCAGCGAGCCGCCGGAGCGCGAATAGATAGCCGTGTTGACGCCCAGCAGGTTGCCCTGCGCGTCGACCAGCGCGCCGCCGGAGTTGCCCGGGTTGATCGCTGCGTCGGTCTGGATGAAGTTCTCGAAGGTATTGATGCCCAGGTGGCTGCGGCCCAGCGCCGAGACAATGCCCATGGTGACGGTCTGGCCGACGCCGAAGGGGTTGCCGATGGCCAGCACCACGTCGCCTACCTTGACGTTCTCGATTCGCCCCAGCGTGATCGCCGGCAGGTCCTTGAGCGTGATCTTGAGCACGGCCAGGTCGGTTTCTGGGTCCGAGCCCACGACCTTGGCGTTGGCCTTGCGGCCATCGGTCAGGGCGACCTCGATTTCGTCGGCGCCGTCCACCACGTGGTGGTTGGTTAGAATGTAGCCTTCCGCGCTGACGATGACGCCCGAGCCAAGGCTGGAGACCGGCTCCTGGCGCTCCGGCAGGCGATCGCCAAAGAAGAAGCGGAACCAGGGGTCTTCTGCCTGCGGATTGGGCGTTTGCTTATTACCGTTCTTGCTGGTGAAGATGTTGACCACCGCCGGCATCGCCTGTTGGGCCGCCTCGCTGTAGGAGCCCGGCGCGGAGGAGCCGGCCACATTGGGGACGACTTCCTTCAGCGCAACGATGGGCGAACCGGATTGCACGGCCACCCGGCCGCGCTGCAGCCATTCGGGTTTGAGTGTGGCCACAACGAACCACACTGCCAGCACAACGGTGACAGCCTGAGCAAAGAACAGCCAAAAGCGGCGCAACATATTGGATTTTGGGCAGGATATGAAAACAAAAGATCTTGAATTGTACTTGAACGACCTGCTTCAAGTACCTCGATACAAAGACTATTGCCCGAACGGATGGCAAGTGCAAGGCCGCCCCGAGGTAGAGCACATCGCCACCGGCGTAACCGCGAGCCTGGCCCTGGTCGAAGCCGCCATCGAGGCTGGCGCCGATGCCATCCTGGTCCATCACGGCTACTTCTGGAAAAACGAAGATGCCCGCGTGATCGGGCAAAAGCACGCGCGTTTGAAGCGGTTGCTAGGCGCCGACGTGAACCTGCTCGCCTATCACCTGCCGCTCGACGACCATCCCGAGTTCGGCAACAACGCCCAGCTGGGCTTGCAGCTCGGCTTCACCCCAACCGGGCGCTTTGGAGACGGCCAGCTTGGCTGGACCGGCACCTTGCCACAATCCATGCCGCTCGCCGCGCTGGCCGCCCATGTGGGTGGCGTGCTCAACCGCGAGCCGCTTGCCATCGGCGACCCTGGGCAGATGATCCGCACCGTGGGCTGGTGCACCGGCGGCGCCCAGGGCTACTTCGACGCGGCGGTGGCAGCCGGCGTGGATGCCTACCTGAGCGGCGAGGTCTCGGAGCAGACCACCCATCTGGCGCGCGAGAGCGGCGTGGCCTACCTGGCGGCGGGGCATCACGCCACCGAGCGCTATGGCATCCAGTCGCTAGGCGAACACCTGGCGCAGCAATTCGGCCTGCGCCATACCTTTATCGATATTCCCAACCCGGTTTGATTCCGGGCCGATGCCGCGAGGCGGGTGTGGTGGCTGGCCGCGCCCGGCATTGCCTCAGGGCTGGCGTGCCTTCAGGCTGTCGCGGATCTCGCGCAGCAGCACCACGTCCTCGGGCGTGGCGGCCGGTGCTGGCGCCGGTTCGGCGGCACGCATCTTCATGATGGCGCGCACCATCATGAAGATGATGAAAGCCAGAATGATGAAATTGACCAGAATAGTCAGGAAATTCCCATAGGCAAATACGGGAACGCCGGCTTTCTTTAGGGCGTCTAGCGTGTGCGGCACGCCCGCCGGCGGCTCGGATAGCACCACGAAAAGGTTAGAGAAGTCGAGTTTGCCAATAATGCGGCCCACCACCGGCATGATCAGGTCATTCACCACGGAATCGACAATCTTGCCAAACGCGGCGCCGATAATCACACCGACTGCCAGGTCGACCACATTGCCCCGCATTGCGAAGGCCTTGAACTCCGACATCATCCCCATGCTTTTCTCCCAGTGTTGCTTTCGTTGAACGGTCGTCAGGATAAAAGCCTGCCCCATCACCGCCTGTAACGCAAGCGTACAGGCCACATCGCCCTTTTTGTGGCCGATTATCGTACGTCGCGCAATCACCGTGCGCCTTTCAATGCCACATGTGCCTAAGGTACAATTTACGGTTGACGCAAAATCTAATTTGACATCCCCTGGGGTTTGGAATGAGTGACCAGCAAAACGTGAAGAACGTGGATAAGGGTCGCCGCAATTGGTTGATTGCGACGTCAGTCGCTGGCGGCATCGGAGGCGTGGCGGTAGCGGTTCCGTTCGTCAGTACGTTTGCGCCGTCAGAGAAGGCAAAGGCCGCCGGAGCCCCGGTAGAAGCCGACATCAGCGCCCTCAAATCGGGCGAGATGATGACCGTTGAATGGCGCGGCAAACCAGTCTGGATCCTGAAGCGCACCGAGGAAATGCTCGCGTCGCTGAAGAAAACCGATGCCGAAGTCGCCGACCCCAACTCGGACGTTCCCTTCACCATGAAGACGCCTGAGTACTGCAAGAACGAAACCCGTTCCCGCGCAGAACACAAAGATCTGCTGGTCGTGGTGGGCATCTGCTCCCACCTGGGCTGCTCGCCCTCCGGCCCCTTTGGCTCCGGCTCCAATCCCCAGCTCGGCTCCGATCCCGGTTTCCTCTGCCCCTGCCACGGCTCGACGTTCGACCTCGCTGGCCGCGTGTTCAAGAACAAGCCGGCTCCGCAAAACCTCGACGTACCCCCGTACCAGTTCCTGTCCGACACCAAGATCGTGATCGGCAAGGATGAAAAAGGAGACGCTTGACCATGGCGGCCGAAAAACAAGTAAAGACGACCGGCCTGCTTGGCTGGATCGACGCACGCTTCCCCGCAACCCAACTTTGGGAAGATCATCTTTCCAAGTACTACGCACCGAAGAACTTCAACTTCTGGTACTTCTTCGGCTCGCTCGCCCTGCTGGTGCTAGTCATCCAGATCGTCACCGGCATCTTCCTGGTGATGAACTACAAGCCGGACGGCACGCTCAACGCCGCCGGCATTCCCGTGGCTTACGCCAGCGTGGAGTACATCATGCGCGAGGTGCCCTGGGGCTGGCTGGTGCGCTACATGCACTCCACCGGCGCCTCGGCCTTCTTCGTGGTGGTGTACCTGCATATGTTCCGTGGCCTGCTGTACGGTTCGTACCGCAAGCCGCGTGAGCTGGTCTGGGTCTTCGGCTGCCTGATCTTCCTGTGCCTGATGGCAGAGGCCTTCATGGGCTACCTGTTGCCCTGGGGCCAGATGTCGTACTGGGGCGCCCAGGTGATCGTGAACCTGTTCTCGGCCATCCCCGTGATCGGCGGCGACCTGTCGCTGTTCATCCGCGGCGACTACGTCGTGAGCGACGCGACCCTGAACCGCTTCTTCTCCTTCCACGTCATCGCCGTGCCGCTGGTGCTGCTGGGCCTGGTGGTCGCGCACATCATCGCGCTGCACGAAGTGGGCTCGAACAACCCGGACGGCGTCGAGATCAAGGCCAAGAAGGACGAGAACGGCGTGCCGCTGGACGGCATCCCCTTCCATCCGTACTACTCGGTGCACGACCTGATGGGCGTGGGCGGCTTCCTGATGATCTTCTCCGCTGTGATCTTCTTCTTCCCGGAGATGGGCGGTTATTTCCTGGAGTCGAACAACTTCGTCCCGGCCGATCCGCTCAAGACCCCGCCGCACATCGCGCCGGTCTGGTACTTCACGCCGTTCTACTCGATGCTGCGTGCCACCACCTCGAACTTCCTGCCGATCCTGTGGGTGTTCTTCGCGGTGCTGCTTGGCCTGGTGTTCCTGCGTAGCAAGGACGCGCGCATCAAGGTTGGCGCGCTTGCCATCGCCGTGATCCTGGCCGTGGGCTTCTACTTCATCGACGCCAAGTTCTGGGGCGTGCTGGTGATGGGCGGCTCGGTCGTGATCCTGTTCTTCCTGCCGTGGCTGGACCACTCGCCGGTGAAATCGATCCGCTATCGCCCGTCCTTCCACAAGAGCATTCTCGTCGTGTTCGTGGTGGTGTTTATCGTGCTGGGCTACCTTGGCGTACAGCCTCCGTCGCCGGTGGGTGAAAAGGTGTCGCAGCTGGGAACCCTGCTGTACTTCGCCTTCTTCCTGACCATGCCGCTGTGGAGCCGAGTCGGCCAGTTCAAGCAAGTGCCGGAACGTGTCACGTTCCACCCGCACTGAGCCCGGACTTACCCCGACAAGAGCACAAGGACAAAAGATGAAAAAGCTGCTTTCGATTCTCGCGCTGGCCGGCGCCTGCTTTGCCGCCGCGCCCGCCATGGCCAACGAAGGGGGCTACCCCCTCGAGCCGGCGCCCGTGCAAACGAGCGATCTTTCCTCGCTGCAGCGCGGCGCCAAGCTGTTCGTCAACTACTGCCTGAACTGCCACGGCGCATCCATGATGCGGTACAACCGCCTCAAGGATATCGGCCTGACCGACGACCAAATCCGCCAGAACCTGCTGTTCTCCGGCGAGAAGGTGGGCGACATGATGACCATCGCCATGCCGCCGAAGGATGCCAAGGCTTTCTTTGGCGCCACGCCGCCGGACCTGTCGGTGATCGCCCGCGCCCGCGGCGACGACTGGCTGTACACCTACCTGCGTACCTTCTACCGTGACGACAACCGCGCCACGGGCTGGAACAACCTGGTGTTCCCGAGCGTCGGCATGCCGCACGTGCTGTGGGAGCTGCAAGGCCAGCGCGCCGCCAAGTTCGTCGAGGTGGAAGAGCACGGCGAGAAGGTGCACAAGTTCGCCGGCTTCGAGCAGATCACCCCGGGCAAGATGAGCACGCTCGAGTACGACCAGGCCACGAGCGACCTGGTTGGCTTCCTGGACTGGATGGCGGAACCCGCGCAGAACCAGCGCAAGCGCCTGGGCGTCTGGGTGCTGATGTTCCTCGGTGTGTTCACCGTCTTCGCCTGGCGCCTGAACGCTTCGTACTGGAAAGACATCAAGTAAAGCGCGATAAAACCCCGGAAGGCCCGCGGGTCTGATGGGGAGAGGGCTGGGGCGGGTGTTGTGCAGAGCAACCCCGCGCCAGCCCTTTTGCTTTCTAGGCTGCAGGCGCAATGCCAGATAAATGTGCGTCAATGCCGACTTTAATGCGCATCGAATGCACTTGGATGTGCTTCATGAATCTCTAATTTGCTTTCTCTATATCGGTTCTGCCAGAATACCGATCCAGTCAATCGACCCCGCATCAAAGGAATCCAACCATGATGGTGTTGTATTCGGGCACCACCTGCCCGTTCTCCCAACGTTGCCGCCTCGTCCTGTTCGAAAAGGGCATGGATTTCGAGATCCGTGACGTCGACCTGTTCAACAAGCCGGAAGACATTTCGGTGATGAACCCCTACGGCCAGGTGCCCATCCTGGTCGAGCGCGACCTGATCCTGTACGAGTCGAACATCATCAACGAGTACATCGACGAGCGCTTCCCGCACCCGCAGCTGATGCCGGCTGACCCGGTGCAGCGCGCCCGCGCTCGCCTGTTCCTGTTCAACTTCGAAAAGGAACTCTTCACGCACGTCTACGCCCTCGAAAATGAAAAGGGCAAGGCCGCCGAGAAGAACCACGAGCGCGCCCGCTCCGCCATCCGCGACCGCCTGACCCAGCTCGCGCCGATTTTCGTCAAGAACAAGTACATGCTTGGCGAAGAGTTCTCGATGCTCGACGTTGCCATCGCCCCGCTGCTGTGGCGCCTGGACCACTACGGCATCGAACTGTCGAAGAACGCTGCGCCGCTGCTCAAGTACGCCGAACGCATCTTCAGCCGCCCGGCCTACATCGAAGCGCTCACCCCGTCTGAAAAGGTGATGCGCCGCTAAACCGGCTTTGGTCCGACGCGGCAAGCTCGCGTCGGACCGCCGGACTGCGCCACTGGAAGCACAATGCCTGAAACCTCCACCAAGCCCTACCTGATCCGCGCCATCTACGAGTGGTGCACGGATAACGGCTTCACGCCGTACATCGCCGTCTTCGTCGACGCCAACACCAGCGTGCCGCGCGAGTTCGTCAAGAACAACGAAATCGTGCTCAACGTCAGCTTCGACGCCACCAGCGGCCTGGACATGGGCAACGAGTGGATCGGCTTCAGCGCCCGCTTTGGCGGCATCTCGCGCAAGATCGACGTGCCCATCGAGAATGTGCTCGCCATCTACGCGCGCGAAAACGGCCAGGGCATGGCCTTTCCGGTGGAACGCAGCGTGCCCGAGACCCAGGCAGCAACCGAGCGCGAGAACAACCCGCCACCCAAGCTGTCCTCGGTCGAAAGCGAGCCGCTGGTCACCGCGGAAGCCAACGAAGACCACAACGGCGACGACGAACCCACGCCGCCGCCCGTGTCCCGCATTGGCGCCAAGAAACCTTCGCTGAAGGTCGTGAAGTAAGCACAGGAAGGCATCGTCAATTTGCGCCGCATGCAGTAGAATCGCGGTCTGCACCAAACATGCCGGCTTAGCTCATCAGGTAGAGCAGTTGATTTGTAATCATCAGGTGGCGGGTTCGAGTCCTGCAGCCGGCACCAGAATTTAAGAACGGGCTACGCGAATTGCGTAGCCCGTTTTGTTTTTTGGGCTGGACACCTTTCGCGCTGCCTCGAATGCAACGGTTCCTGCGCCCGTCTTGCGCCCGTCATCCAACCCGAATACCTTACCCCTGTCGTGAAACCCTTCAAGGTCTACCCACGCCAGCCGACAACCTTACAGAGTTCTGGCTTTCCCAGTCTCATCACCCCAAGCTCATCACCCCGACCGCAGCAAACCAAAAGGAACACATCCGTGAATCGGAAACTTGCACGTATGGCATGGGTGGCCTCGTTCGCCTGTCTGTCGGCCTGCGGAGGCGATGGCTCGTCGGCGGAGTCGGATGCTTCCGTCAAGTCCGTGTCGGCGGTGAATGCGTCGGCCGCGACCCTGGCGCCGTCGGCGCAAACGCTGGCGGCCTCGCACTGGATGCCGACGGCAGCCGATACATGGCAATTGCAGCTGACGGGTACGCTCAACACGAGCTACCCGGCGCAGGTTTTCGACATCGACCTGGTGGATACGCCGCAGGCGACCATCAATGCTCTGAAGGCGCAGGGCAAGCGTGTGGTCTGCTATTTCTCGGCGGGTAGCTCGGAGAACTGGCGGCCGGATTTCAAACAGTTTGCCGCGGCGGATATGGGCAAGGCGTTGTCGGGATGGGCGGGCGAGCGTTGGCTCGATACGCGCTCGGCCAACGTGCGCCAGATCATGCAGGCGCGCATGGATCTGGCGAAGTCCAAGGGCTGCGATGGCGTGGACCCGGACAACGTGGATGGCTATACCAATAAGCCGGGCTTTGCGCTGACGGCGGCCACGCAGCTGGACTACAACCGTTTCCTGGCGGCGCAGGCACATGCGCGCGGCCTGGCCGTGGGCTTGAAGAATGATGTGGACCAGGTCTCGCAGCTGGCGACTGACTTCGATTTCGCGGTGAACGAGCAGTGCTTCCAATACAACGAGTGCGCGAGCTACAAGCCGTTCACGGCGCAGGGCAAGGCGGTATTCAACGTGGAGTACGCATCGAAGTACAAGACAGCATCGACGCGCGCCGCGCTGTGCGCTTCGGCCCAGGCAGCGCACCTTCGCACACTGGTGCTCCCGTTGAACCTGGATGACGCGTTCCGCTACGCTTGCGATTGAGCTGAGCGGCCACGACGAATAGACGGCGCTGGCCACAGGCCGGCGCCGGTCCCTCCCGGGCGGGGTTCCGCGCCTTAAGCCTTTCCTCCCCCCTTCCTGGCTTGTCCCTGCTGCGCATCGCCTCTGTCCTACAGCGCGATTCCAGTATGCTGACAGCGGTTGCCGGGCGCGCGTCCTATAGTGGACGCAGTGGGGCGCGGCGACGCCATTATCAAGCGATCAAGCGTGTTACCGCGGAGAGCCGATCATGCCTGTGCAGCGTCTAACTGTCCTGTCACTTTGCCTGCTGATGGCGGCCGGCCTCACGGCATGCGGCGACACCGCAACCTTGCCAGTGTCCGCCGGTACGGGTTTCAACCCGGCCTTGCCGGCGCCAATCAAGACCTTGCTGCCGACGGTGCGCGTTGCGCCTGCCATTGGCTGGGCCGACGGCGCGAAGCCAATGGCAGCGGATGGCCTCGTCGCCGTGGCTTTCGCGGACAAGCTGGACCATCCGCGCTGGCTCTACGTACTGCCCAATGGCGACGTGCTCGTGGCTGAAACCAATGCGCCGGCCAAGGCGGATGACGGCAAGGGCATCCGGGGCTGGGTCATGACGCAGATGATGAAACGCGCGGGCGCCGGCGTGCCAAGCGCCAATCGCGTCACGCTGCTGCGCGACACCAATGGCGATGGCGTCGCGGATGCGCGCTCCGTATTTCTCAAGGACTTGCATTCGCCCTTCGGCATGGTGCTGGTGGGAAATGATCTCTACGTGGCGGATACGGATGCCGTGCTGCGCTTCCCATATCAACCGGGGCAGGCCGAGATCACCGCGCCCGGCGTGAAGGTGGTGGACCTGCCGGCCGGCGCCATCAATCACCACTGGACCAAGAACATCATCGCCAGCAAGGACGGCAGCAAGCTCTATGTCACCGTCGGCTCCAACAGCAACGTTGGCGAGAATGGCCTCGACAAGGAAGAAGGGCGGGCCGCCATCTGGGAGGTCGATCCCAAGACCGGCGCGCACCGTGTGTTTGCCAGCGGCCTGCGCAATCCCAACGGCATGGCCTGGGAGCCCGACAGTGGCACGCTATGGACTGCGGTGAACGAGCGCGACGAGATCGGCAGCGACCTCGTGCCGGATTACATCACCTCGGTCAAAGACGGCGCCTTCTACGGCTGGCCCTTCAGCTACTACGGCCAGCATGTGGACGCACGCGTGAAGCCGCAACAGCCGGAGATGGTGGCCAAGGCCATTGCGCCCGATTACGCCGTCGGCCCGCATACCGCGTCGCTCGGCCTGGCATCGGCGCAAGGCAACGCGCTGCCTTCCCGCTTCCGCAACGGCATGTTCGTCGGCCAGCACGGCTCGTGGAACCGCAATCCGCGCAGCGGCTACAAGGTGATCTTCGTGCCGTTCGCCAACGGCAAGCCGGCTGGCGAGCCGCTCGACGTGCTGACCGGTTTCCTGACGCAGGACGGCGACGCGCAAGGCCGCCCGGTGGGCGTTGCCATCGACAAGCGCGGGGCGCTGCTGGTTGCCGACGATGTCGGCAATGTGGTTTGGCGGGTGACGGCGGCGAAGTAGTGCCGCCACGCACCGCGCATGTTGCGGCCCAATACCTACTTGCTCACCCCCATCTGCCTGAGCAGGCCCAGGTTGTCCTCCAGATGCCAGTTCTCCACGATCTTGCCGTTTGCCACCCGGTACAGGTCGAAGGCCTGGAAGTCGATCTGCTGGCCCTGGCCCTTGCTGTCGCCGAACTGCCCGGTGAAGTGGCCGCGAAAGCGCAGGTGGACCGCGACCCGGTCGCCGGCGATGACTACGTCTTCCATTTCCGCGCTGAGATCCGGTACCGCGGCGCGGAATCCCCTGGAGGCCTGCAACGGGCCGCGCAGGCCTTGCTCGCGGTCGGGCGGCAGCGTTCGGTCGGTGAAGTCCGGGGCGAGTGCGAGCGTGGCGTAGCGTTCGTCGCCGGTGTGCCAGAAGGTGGCGTAGCGGCGGGCGGCGAGAAGCGCGGCTGCGGCGGATGGCTGGTCCGCGCCCTGGGCCAGGTGCTGCGGGTGGACCAGTTCGTCGCCGGCAGCGGCGGCGCTTTGCGATAGCGGCAACAGGGCGATGCCGAGGGCGGCGACGAATGCGCGTACTGGCGTGAGGCTTGCGTTGTTCATGTCGGCTTGTAACTCGTTCTGTATGTTCGTGGTTTTGCCCTGGCTTATGCCGCCGGCACGCCGCTCGCGCCGAGCGCGAAGCGGGCGATGTCGTCCTTGCGCATGAAGGTCACGCCGGCATGGCCCTGGGCGTAGCGGATAAATGCGTCGAGCGCCCGCACGCGTGCCGGGGAACCTGAGATGCGGTCGTGCGTGCTGATGGACATCATGCGGCGGCGGTGGGCGCCTTCCGCGTAGAGCACATCGAACTCCGCTTTCAGCTCGCCGAGCAGGTCTTCGGCCGTGGTCGATGGCGAGTCGAAGCGCACGATGTCGTTGTTGCGCACGGTGTAGGGCACCACGGCGAACGGCTTGCCGCCTACCTGCAGCACGGATGGCTCGTCGCGGCTGAGGTCGTCGATGTGATAGAGGAAACCGAGCGACTGCAGGATCGGCAGCGTATTGGGCGAGCCGCGCATCCAGAAGGCGTTGAAGCCGAGGGGGCGCGTGCCGGTGGCGCGCTGGATGGTGTCGATGCTCTGCACGTAACTGGCGCGTTCCGCTTCGGCACTCATGCTGTATTGCGGCTCCCAGGTCTGGCCATGGCCCGAGGCTTCGTGCCCGCGCGCGACGATTTCACGCGCCAGTTCCGGATGGCGCTCGACCGCCTGCCCCACCATATGCGAGGTCACCTTGATACCGGTGCGGTCCCACAGGTCCAGCAGACGTGGAATGCCTTCGCGCACGCCGTAGGTGTACCAGGACTGCAGCGGGTAGTCGGGATACTTGGGGTCGAGCGCAGGGAAGGGGCCGCTGGCGCCGCGCTCGGGCTGGGCGCCGGCTTCGAACTGCATCGAGATGGAGATGACGAGTTGCGCGCCATCCGGCCAGAACCGGGTGCGGCCGGCGCGGGCTTGCGGGTGCGCCTGGCTGGGTGGCGTGGTGGCGGCGCCGGCTGTAGCCGCGGCCAGGGGCAGCGCGGCGGTGAGTACAGCTGCGCTGCCCAGGAAGTCGCGGCGCGGATTCCGCGGCGCGCGCGCCGTCGGTCTGATGGGGTGGTTTGTACTCATGTTCGGTTTCCTTGCCTTGCGGCGGTTGCATGAGTACAGACTTTATGATTCAAACAAAGATTGATAAATATCTATTCGGATCTATCAATTTCAAATGCTGTTTGTTAATTGGCGTGCGACGCGAAACGGTGGGCGATGGCATCAGGCGTGTCAGCCAGGTATGAGATACCCGCTGCCGGCGGCGTCCCGGATCACCTTTCCCAGCGTATCCATGAAGGCTGTGGCGGCGGGGCTATCCGGCCGGCCGCGGCGCCGGTGCAGTGCGGCCGTGCGGCGGAAGCCAGGATGCGCGACCGGTGCGTAGGCTAGCCCGGCGAAGCTGCCGCTGCGCCGCGCGCCGGCGATATGCAGTGCCAGCGGGCTGGCGATGGTGTACAGGCGCCCGCCGAGCACGGCGCGCAGCAAGGCTTCCACGCTGGGGCCTTCCAGCCGGGGCCGCAGCACGATGCCGGCGGCCTGCGTGGCCGCGTCGATCTGCCGGCGCATGGCGAAGCGCTCGGGCAGCAGTGCCAGGGGCAGCGTTCCCAGTTGCGCCAGGGTCACGGTTTCCTGCTCGCGCGGCAGCTTGTGTCCGGGTGCGATCAAGGCAAGCGTTTCCGAGAACAGCGGCACCTGTTCGATGCGTTTTGGCGCATCCTTCGCGAACGCCAGGCCAAGGTCGATCTGTCCGTCGAGCAGGGAACGGTCGACCTCGGCGGCGGCAAACTCAAACACCTGGATATCCAGCCCCGGATGCGCATCGACCAGCGCTTGCACGGCCGGCATCACCAGCGCGGAAAGATAGGTATGGGTGGCGCCGATGCGCAGCGTGCCTTCCACCGCGCCGTGCTGGGAGGCCGCAGATACGATGACCCGTTCGAGTTGATCGAGCACGGGTTCGAGCGCGAGCACCAGTTGCCTGCCCGCATCGGTCAGTTCCAGCTTGCGGCCCACGCGCCCGAACAGCGGCACCCCCAGGCTCTGCGCGAAGATGCGCAGGTGCTGTGACAACGCCGGCTGCGTCAGGCCCAGCGAACCGGCCGCGGCGGTCACGCTGCCATGGCGGGCGACGGCCATGAAGCTGCGAACCAGGCGAAGGTCCATGGCTTCGGGCGTGGCCGTTGATCTCATAATTTGCTGTGATGAATTGAAAATCGATTCATCATTTTACAGAGCATGTCGTAACTGCTGGAATGCACGCACAACATGGAAAACACCAGGAGACCCCCATGTCATGCCATTCCAGTGCCAATTGGCGCAACCGCCGGCTGCCCGCCTTTTTATCGCCCGTGCTCGCGGCCGCAGCGCTCTGCCTGGCATTCGCGCCAGCCGCCAGCGCTGCCTATCCGGATCGCCCGATCCGCCTGGTGGTGCCGTATGCGCCCGGCGCCACCACCGACTCGCTCGCCCGCCTGATCGGGAAAGAACTGCAGGTCCGCCTGAAGCAATCCGTGGTGGTGGAGAACCGGCCCGGCGCGGGCGGCACCATCGGCAGCGACTATGTCAGCAAGGCGCCGGCCGATGGCTATACCTTGTTGCTCGGCGCGGTCGGGCCGGTCTCGGTCGGCAAGGCGCTATATCCGGCGCTGCCCTACGACCCGGCGAAGGACCTGGCCAGCGTAGGCCTGATCGGCGCGGTGCCATTCATCCTGGTGGCCGGCACCCGCGGGCAGCGCTTCGATACCGTGCCCGCGCTGGTGCGCGCGTCCGTCGCGGCGCCCGACACCATCGCCTACGGCTCGGCGGGCAACGGCACGCCCCAGCACATCATCGGGGCGATGTTCTCGCAGGCGACCGGTGCGCGCCTGCTGCACTCTCCCTACAAGGGGTCGGGCCCGGCCATCAACGATTTGCTGGGCGGGCAGATTGCACTGATGTTCGACAGCCCCGTGCTGCTGATGCCGCATATCAAGGCCGGCACGGTGGTGCCATTGGCACAGACCGGCGCGCGGCGCTCCGCCTTGCTGCCCGGCGTGCCCACCATGCGCGAGCAGGGCGTACGCGATTTCGATGCGGCGCCGTGGTACGGAATCATGGCGCCGGGCAAGCTGCCGGGCGATATCCTCAACCGGCTCAATCGCGAGCTGAATGCGGTGCTTGCCGACAAGCAGATGCAGGAACGCCTGCTGGCGCTTGGCGTGGAAGCCCGGCCGCTCGATCCTGCCGGCTTCCGCCAGTTCCTGTCGCAGGCGCAAACGAGCTGGACCCGCGCCGTATCCTCCGCCTCGGTGAAACCGGACTGATCATGCCGCACCTGATTACGGAAACCACACGGCAACTCGCCGACAGGATCGATTTCGCGCAGGTGTTCGCCGGCGTGCACCGCGAGCTCGCCGGCCACGGTTACGCGCAACTGGCCGATCTCAAGAGCCGCTTGCTGGTGGCGGAAGTGGCGCTGACAGGTGACGACCCCGAAGCCGGCTTCGTCGTGACGCACCTCGTGATGACCAACGCGCGTCCGGAGCCAGAGCAGGCTGCCATGGCCGCAGTTGTGCTGGCGCATACGGCGGCAGCCGTCAGGCAGGCCGCTTTCGCTGGCAACGTGCAGGTGTGCGTGCTGCATCGCCTGGCGGCACCGGGGACGTATGGGAAGACAGTGGTGGTGAGCCCCGGTGCTGATTGAGGATTGAGAGGAGAGGGGCTTAGCCCTGCGCAGCCTCCAGCTCGCGCCACGCCAAAAACAGGCGCGTATCGAACTCCAGCTGGTGGTACGCCGGCTCCATGTATTCGCACAGGCGGTAGAACGCCTTGTTGTGATCGCTCTCCTTCAGGTGTGCAAGCTCGTGCACCACGATCATGCGCAGGAACTCGGGCGGTGCTTCCTTGAACAGCGACGCCACGCGGATTTCCTTCTTGGCCTTGAGCTTGCCGCCTTGCACGCGCGAGATGGCGGTGTGCAGCCCGAGCGCGCGATGGACCACGTCGATCTTGGCGTCGAACGCGACCTTATGGATTGGCGGCGCGGTGCGCAGGAATTCCTGCTTCAGCTCGGCGGTGAAGTCGTACAGCGCGCGGTCGGTCTGCACGGTGTGCCGCGCGGGATATTTCTTCGCCAGGTGTTCGCCCAGGCGATTGGCGGCCACCATCTGGCGCACCTGGTCGAGCACGCCGTCGGGATACGCGGCGAGGAAGCGCAGCGGATCCTTGACGCCGGGGCGCCAGGTCTCGCTGGTGGGGGCGGGGGTGCTACGGGTGCTCAATGGTGATGGTGGTGATGGTGGGCCCAGCTGCCGTCGACCGAGCTGACGAAGGACTCCACGGCGTCCTTGTCGCCGGTGGCGTGGCGCACCATTTCACCGCACTTGCAAAAGCCCTGGTACGGCGTGATGTGCGAGCAGGCGGACACTTTCTGCAGGAATAGCGTGACGGGCTTGGTGCACTTCTTGCACTTGAAGGTGAGGGTGCGGGCGGGTTTGCTCATGGGATCGGGCTTGGAGGCGGAGTGATTCGAATGCGACATTGCCGGAGCGCAGGCTCACGGCAGGATAACTGCGCATTTTAGCCTGCCATGGCCCCACGCGTCCTGGCTGCCGCCATGCGCTTATTCCTTGACCGCGCCCGTCATGCCCGACACGTAGTACTCCACAAAGAACGAGTACACCAGCGCCACCGGCAGCGAGCCCAGCAAGGCGCCCGCCATCAGCGCGCCCCAGTGGTAGACGTCGCCTTCGATCAGTTCGGTGACGATCCCTACCGGCACCGTCTTCACCTCCGACGAGGAGATGAAGGTCAGCGCGTAGATGAACTCGTTCCACGACAGCGTGAAGGCAAAGATGCCAGCCGAGATCAGCCCCGGCACGGCCAGCGGCAGGATGATCTTGACCAGGATTTCCCAGCGCGTGGCGCCGTCGATCAGCGCGCACTCTTCCAGCTCGTAAGGGATGGAGCGGAAGTAGCCCATCAGCAGCCAGGTGCAGAACGGGATCAGGAAGGTGGGGTAGGTGAGGATCAGCGCCCAGCGTGTATCGAACAGGCCGAGCTGGAACACGATCGATGCCAGCGGGATGAACAGGATCGAGGGCGGGATCAGGTAGGCCAGGAAGATGGCCAGGCCTACCTGCTTCGCGCCCTGGAAGCGCAGCCGCTCGATGGCGTACGCGGCCAGCACGCTGGCGGCCAGCGAGGCAAAGGTGGAGATCGTGGAGACGATCACAGTATTGAGCAGCCACTCCGGGTAGGGGGTGTCGAACAGCAGCTTCTTGAAGTGGGCGAACGTGGGTGCCATCACCCAGAACGGGTTGGCGCTGCGCATCAGGAGTTCGCCGTCCGGCTTGAAGGCAGTGATCGCCATCCAGTAGAAGGGGAACAGCAGCACGAAGACGAAGATGCCTAGCGGGATGTAGATGGTCACCCAGCGCCGTGGCATCGATTGCAGGTAATCCATTCCCTGCGCGGTGTCCTGCTGCTGCGCTGCGGCCGTCGCTTTCATTTGTCGCCTCCCTGTTGCCAGCCGCGCCGCTGCAGGCCGAAGTATGAAAACAGGATGGCGGCCAGCAGGAAGGGCACCATCATCGTGGCGATCGCCGCGCCTTCGCCCAGCGAGCCGCCGGGAATCGCGCGCTGGAACGACAGCGTGGCCATCAGGTGCGTGGCGTTGAGCGGGCCGCCGCGCGTGAGCACATAGATCAGCTGGAAGTCGGTGAACGTGAACAGCACCGAGAAGGTCATCACTACTGCGATGATCGGCGTCAGCAGCGGCAGCGTGACATAGCGGAACTGCTGCCATGGCGTGACGCCGTCGATGGACGCGGCCTCGTACAACGTGGGCGAGATCGTCTGCAAGCCAGCCAGCAGCGAGATGGCGACAAAGGGAATGCCGCGCCAGACGTTGGCCGCGATGGTAGAGAAGCGCGCCAGCCATGGGTCGCCCAGGAAGTCGATATAGCGATCGATCAGCCCTAGCTTGACCAGCGTCCAGCTGATGATGGAGAACTGCGCGTCGTAGATCCACCAGAATGCCAGTGCCGACAGCGCGGTCGGCACGATCCATGGCAGCAGCACGATGGCGCGGAAGAAGGACTTGAACGGCAGGTTCTTGTTGAGCAGCAGCGCCAGCCACAGGCCTAGCGCGAATTTCACCACGCTGGCCACCACCGTGTAGAAGATCGTATTGAACAGCGCCAGTTGCGTCAGCGAGTCGCCTGCCAGGTAGCTGTAGTTGGACAGACCGATCCATTCTCCGGTGCCGCCGATCTTGGTGTTGGTGAAGCCGAGCCATACGCCAAGGCCGAGCGGGTACGTCAGGAAAACCAGCAGCAACAGCGCGGTGGGCAGCATGAACAGCAGCCCAAGCGCATGGCGGTTGTTCAACAGGCGGGAAATCATGGTTCACCTCGCATGGCTCACCTCGCAGGGTTCGGCTCGGCGGGCGCGGCGGTGCTGCCGCGCCCTTGTCTTTCTAGCTACGCCTTGTAGTACCGCTGCGCCCGCTCCGCCGCGCGCGCCGCCGCTTCCTTGGGTGTCTTGGAGCCGCTGGCCGCTTCCGCCACCATGTCGACCACGATGTAGTCGGCCATGGCCGCGGCCGAGGCCGTGCCCAGCGGCCCGGCGTGGCCGTTGTCGAGCATCAGCGCGGCGGCGTCGCGATACACGGTGTGCTTGGGGTCGGCCGTCCAGATCGGGTTGGCCTCATAGGCCTTGAGCGGCTGGCTGACGTAACCGATGGCGGCTTCCATCCACGGGTTGTACTGTTCGGGCTCCATCATGAACTGCAGGTAGGCCTTGGCCGCGTTCGGGAACTTGGAATACCTGAACAGCATCATCTGCGTGATCTGCATCAGCTCGGTGGGCCTGCCGGGCGTGCCGATGGGGAAGTGCGCGTGCTGGATGTCGCGCGCCATTTCCTGCAGCTTGGGTTCCTTCGAATTCTTGGCCGCGTAGTAGATCGAGATGCCGTTGGCGGTCAGGCTGATCTGTCCGTCGAGGAAGGCCTTGTTGTTGGACGGGTCCTGCCACGACAGCGTGCCGGGCACGAAGGTGGCGTAGAGCTGCTTGGCATACTCCAGCGCGGCCCACGTCTCTGGCGAGTTAACCACCACCTTGCCCTGGGTATCGACCAGCATGCCACCGTGCGACCACAGCAGCCAGTGTGCCCAGTTGTTGCCGTCGCCCACGGCCTTGCCGAGCGCGAAGCCGCACGGCGTGTTCTTGGCCTTGAGGCCCTGGCACAGCTTGAGGAAGCCGGCAAGGTCCTTCGGGATGGCGTCGAAGCCAGCGGCTTTGACGTGGCTTTCGCGATAGACCAGCGCATTGCCGACCACGCCCAGCGGCAGGCCGATCCACTTGCCGTTGTGCGTGCCGTACTTGCGGCACACGTCGTACCAGCCGCCGTACTTGCCGCCCAGGTAGGTGGCCAGGTCGGTCAGGTCGACCAGCTTGTCCGGGTACTGCTGCGGGTCATCGAACCAGCCCACGATGACGTCCGGCCCGCTGCCGACGCTGGCCGCGACGGCGGCCTTGGGGCGCACGTCTTCCCAGCCTTCGTTGTCGACGCGTACCTCGACGCCGGTCAGCTCGGTGAACTTCTTCGTGTTGGCGTTCCACAGGTCTTCGTCGCCCTGCACGAAACGCTTCCAGCGCAGCACACGCAGCTTGGCGCCGGCCTCCGGCTTGTATTGCAGTGCAGCCGGCGCGGCGAAGGCATGGCCGCCGATCGCCGTGGTGGCGGCAACGGCCGCCGTGGACACCAGGAAATCGCGCCTCGTGAAGTTGCTCGGTGTGCTCATCGCTTTGTCTCCTCCGTGGTCAGGGGCTCCGCCCCGTGCTGGTCATGCCTGCTTCCCGGATTGTCCGCCGGTGTCGCCGGGCCGCGCTGCAATAGCGTCTGGCCCGAGTCGGCATCGAACAGATGCGTGTGCTGGTGGTCGGGTACCAGGTTCAGGATGTCGCCCGCGGCGAAGTCATGGCGCTCGCGGAAGATCGAGATGAACTCCGCCTCGCAGAAGCGGGAGTAGATCTCGGTGTTGGCGCCGGTGGGCTCGACCACCGACACGCGCGTTTGCAGGCCCTGGCCCGGCATGCCCAGGATCAGGTGCTCGGGCCGCACGCCGTAGATCACGCGCTGGCCGTCGGTGCCGGCGGCGGCATCGAAGCGCGCAGGTGCCGGCAGGCGCGTGCCATCGGGAAACTCGACTGCGGCATCGCCGCCACTGCGGCGCAGCACGCCAGGCACGAAGTTCATCGCCGGGGAGCCGATAAAGCCGGCCACGAAGAGGTTGTCGGGATGATCGTAAAGCTCCAGCGGCTTGCCGCGCTGCTCCACGCGGCCGTCGCGCATCACCACGATCAGGTCGCCCATGGTCATGGCCTCGATCTGGTCGTGCGTGACATAGACCGAGGTGGTGCGCAGGCGCTGGTGCAGCTCCTTGATCTCCGCGCGCATCTGCACGCGCAGCTTGGCGTCCAGGTTGGAGAGCGGCTCGTCGAACAGGAACACCTGCGGATCGCGCACGATGGCGCGGCCCATGGCCACGCGCTGGCGCTGGCCGCCTGAGAGCTGGCGCGGGTAGCGTTCCAGCAAACTGTCCAGGCCGAGGATGGCGGATGCCTTGGCCACTTTCTGCCGGATCTCTTCCTTGTCGCCCTTGGCGAGCTTGAGCGAGAAGGCCATGTTGTCGTAGACCGTCATATGCGGGTAGAGCGCATAGTTCTGGAACACCATGGCGATATCGCGCTCCTTTGGCGGCAGGCGGTTGACCACGCGGTTACCGATGGCGATCTCGCCGGTGGTGATCTCCTCCAGCCCGGCGATCATGCGCAGCAGCGTGGATTTGCCGCAGCCCGATGGCCCCACCAGCACGGTGAACTGGCCATCGGCAATATCGATGTCCACGCCGCGGATCACCTGCGTGCTGCCGAAGTATTTCTGGATGCCGCGAATCTGGACCGATGCCATGCGTGGTGTCTCCGTGAGCCGCTGATGCTCGTTCGTGCCGGGGGCGGCAGTTCGCCGCGATTGGATTGCCGTGGTGATTCGTGGCGCGACAGCGTGCCTCAGTGGTTGTCCTTGGGCACCGCGGCGCCGCTCTTGCCCACCAGGAAATCCATGTCGGCGCCCAGGTTGGCCTGCTGCACATGCTCGACATACAGGCGCGTCCAGCCGCGCTCCATCGGCAGCGCGGGCGCCTGCCACGCGGCGCGGCGGCGCTGCAGCTCCGCCTCATCGACATGCAGGTGCAGCTTGCGCATGGGCACATCGAGCTCCACCACGTCGCCGTCCTTCACCAGCGCCAGCGGGCCGCCGGCCGCGGCCTCGGGCGCCACGTGCAGCACCACCGTGCCGTAAGCCGTGCCGCTCATGCGCGCATCCGATACGCGGACCATGTCGGTGATGCCCTTGCGCAGCACCTTGGGCGGCAGTGGCATGTTGCCGGCTTCGGCCATGCCTGGGTAGCCGCGCGGGCCGCAGTTCTTCAGCACCAGCACGCAGGTCTCGTCGACGTCGAGCGATTCATCGTCGAGCCGCTGGTGCATGTGCTCGCTGTTCTCGAATACCACCGCGCGGCCGGTGTGCTTGAGCAGCGCCGGCGTGGCGGCCGACGGCTTGATCACCGCGCCATCGGGGCACAGGTTGCCGCGCAGCACAGCAATGCCGGCGTTGGCCTTGAAGGGCGCGCCGAAGGCGTGGATGACTTCGCGGTTCCAGTTGGGCGCGTCCTTGCAGTTGTCCCACAACGTCTTGCCGTTGACGGTGAGCGCGTCGCGCGCAAGCAGCGATTCCAGTTCGCGGATCACCGCGGGCAGGCCGCCTGCGTAGTAGAAATCCTCCATCAGGTGGCGCCCGGATGGTTGCAGGTCGAGCAGGCACGGCAGCTCGTGGCCCAACGCATCCCAGTCTTCCAGTTTCAGCTCGACACCGATGCGCCCGGCGATGGCTAGCAGGTGGATCACGGCGTTGGTCGAGCCGCCAATGGCCGCGTTGACGCGGATCGCATTCTCGAACGCGTCCCGGGTCAGGATCTTCGACATCACCAGGTTGTCCTTCACCATCTCCACGATGCGGCGCCCCGACGCGCGCGCCAGCACATTGCGGCGGCCATCCACGGCGGGAATCGCCGCGTTGCCGGGCAGGCTCATGCCCAGCGCTTCCACCATGCTGGCCATGGTCGACGCGGTGCCCATCGTCATGCAGTGGCCGTGCGAGCGGTGCATGCAGCTCTCGGCCTCGAAGAAGTCCTCCTGCGACATCTGGCCGGCCCGCACTTCCTCCGACATCTTCCACACATCGGTGCCGGAGCCCAGCTCGCCGCCGCGGAACTTGCCGCTCAGCATGGGGCCGCCGGAGACACCGATGGTGGGCAGGTCGCACGAGGCCGCGCCCATCATCAGCGCGGGCGTGGTCTTGTCGCAGCCCATCAGCAGCACCACGCCATCGATCGGGTTGCCGCGAATCGATTCTTCCACGTCCATGCTGGCCAGGTTGCGGAACAGCATGGCGGTGGGGCGCAGCATGGTCTCGCCCAGCGACATCACCGGGAATTCAAGCGGAAAGCCGCCGGCTTCCCACACGCCGATCTTGACCTGTTCGGCCAGTGTGCGGAAATGCGAGTTGCAGGGCGTGAGCTCGGAGTAGGTGTTGCAGATGCCGATGACCGGACGGCCATCGAACTGGTCGTGAGGAATGCCGCGGTTCTTGAGCCACGAGCGATAGATGAAGCCATCGCGGTCGAGGCGGCCAAACCAGGCCTGGCTGCGGCGCTTGGGGGGCGTCGGCTTGTCGTCGTTCACTCGGGTCTCCTGCGTTCTTGCGGGGCCGCGTAGCGACGGCTGGCGCGTAGGCGCCACGTGTGCTGATGCCCGCTTTCTTGTGCGCTGCAGATACGGATGCCCACGACCGATTGCACTGCCTTGCCGCATGCATGCCGAGTGAGCGGAGTCTAGTTCACGAGTCTGGACAGGTAAACTGGTATTACCAATTAGTGGTCTTTACCGATGCCGCTGCGCATGCTGCGGCGCGCGATGAATCCGCCTGGACATTCGCTGGCGTGCTGCCTAGACTCCAGCCGGCTGGACAAATGGTCAAACCAATTTCGCCAGACGCTCGGGCTGCACATGCCTATCCATTCGATCGAACCGCAACGCCTGTACCGCCAGATCAGCGCCCAGCTGCGCACGCTGATCCGGGCCGGCGAGTTTCCGGTGGGCTCGCGCCTGCCGGCGGAGCGGGATTTGTCGGTGCAGCTCGGCGTGAGCCGCCCATCGCTGCGCGAGGCGTTGATCGCGCTCGAGGTTGAGGGCTATATCGAAGTGCGGATGGGCTCCGGCATCTATGTGTGCGAGCCGCCGTCATCCGTCGACGCCGGCTTCGACCTGTCCGGCGAGGAAGGCCCGCTCGAGCTGATCCGCGCACGTGCCCTGGTGGAAGGCGAGGTCGCCGCGCTGGCGGCCCGGAGCGGGCGCAAGGCCCAGTTCGATGCGATCGAGGAGGCCATCGCGCAGATGGCCGCCGAAGCCGCCGCCGGCATCAAGCCGCTCGATGCGGATCGCTTGTTCCATGTGCGGGTGGCGCAAGCCACCGGCAACAGCGTGCTGGTGGGCGTGGTGCGCCGGCTCTTCGACTTGCGCCTCGGGCCGCTGTTCGATCAACTGAACAGCCACTTCGAGACGCCCGAGGTCTGGGCCCAGGCCATCGCCGAGCATCGCGAAGTGCTGGCGGCGCTGCGCCGCAAGGATCCGGAGCTGGCGCGCGCGGTCATGCAGCGGCATATGGACATCGCTTACCGCCGCCTGACCTCCAGCCTGACCCGTGCGCGCAAGCGCGCAGCCGGCACGCCGGGTGCCGCGCCACGTGCCAGGAAGGCGTCCTCAGGGGCGTCATGAAGGGCCTTGTGCGGACCGGCTTTGCTACACTTGGCCGATTCCCCCCAATTTCACCCGGATCCGCATGGCACAGTACGTTTTCACCATGAACCGCGTGGGCAAGATCGTCCCGCCCAAGCGTCACATTCTCAAGGACATTTCCCTGTCCTTCTTCCCGGGCGCCAAGATCGGCGTGCTGGGCCTGAACGGCTCGGGCAAGTCGACCGTCCTGAAGATCATGGCGGGCCTCGACAAGGAAATCGAGGGTGAAGCCACGCCCATGCCCAACCTGAACATTGGCTACCTGCCGCAGGAGCCGCAGCTCGATCCCGAGCAAACCGTGCGCGAGTCGGTGGAGGCCGCGCTGGGCGGTGTGTTCGAAGCCCGCAAGAAGCTCGACGAGATCTATGCGGCCTATGCCGAGCCGGACGCGGATTTCGACGCGCTGGCAGCGGACCAGGCCAAGTACGAAGCCATCCTGGCGGCAAGCGACGGCAACAACGCCGAGCTGCAGCTGGAGATCGCGGCGGATGCGCTGCGCCTGCCGCCGTGGGAAGCCAAGGTCGGCAACTTGTCCGGCGGCGAGAAGCGCCGCGTGGCGCTGTGCCGCCTGCTGCTGTCGCGCCCCGACATGCTGCTGCTCGACGAACCTACCAACCACCTGGATGCGGAATCGGTGGAATGGCTGGAGCAGTTCCTGACGCGCTTCCCCGGCACCGTGGTGGCGGTGACCCACGATCGCTACTTCCTCGACAACGCCGCCGAGTGGATTCTGGAACTGGACCGTGGCCACGGCATTCCCTGGAAGGGCAACTACAGCTCCTGGCTGGACCAGAAGGAAGCCCGCCTGAAGCAGGAAGAATCGAGCGAGTCGGCCCGCCAGAAGGCGCTGCACAAGGAACTGGAATGGGTGCGGCAGAACCCCAAGGGCCGCCAGGCCAAGTCCAAGGCACGTCTCGCGCGCTTTGACGAACTGAACAGCCAGGAATACCAGAAGCGCAACGAAACCCAGGAAATCTTCATCCCCGCGGGTGAGCGCCTGGGCAACGAGGTGATCGAGTTCAACGGCGTGAGCAAGGCCTACGGCGACCGCCTGCTGATCGACGACCTCAGCTTCAAGGTGCCGCCCGGCGCCATCGTCGGCATCATCGGCCCCAACGGCGCCGGCAAGTCGACCTTCTTTCGCATGCTCACCGGCAAGGAAACCCCGGACAGCGGCGAGATCAAGGTCGGCCCGACCGTGAAGATGGCCTACGTGGACCAGAGCCGCGATGCGCTCGACGGCAGCAAGACCGTGTTCGAAGAGATCTCCGGCGGTGCCGACGTGCTGACGGTTGGCCGCTACGAAACGCCGTCGCGCGCGTACATCGGCCGCTTCAACTTCAAGGGCTCGGACCAGCAGAAGCACGTGGGCACGCTCTCGGGCGGCGAGCGCGGACGCCTGCACCTGGCCAAGACGCTGATCTCCGGCGGCAATGTGCTGCTGCTCGATGAACCGTCCAACGACCTCGACGTGGAAACGCTGCGCGCGCTGGAAGACGCGCTGCTGGAGTTCGCCGGTTGCGTGATGGTGATCTCCCACGATCGCTGGTTCCTGGACCGGATCGCCACCCACATCCTGGCCTTCGAGGGCGAGTCGCATGTGGAATTCTTCCCGGGCAACTACCAGGAGTATGAGGCGGACAAGAAGCGACGTCTGGGTGAGGAGGGGGCTAAGCCTAAGCGGATTCGGTATAAGCCTATTGTTCGTTAAGGGGATTTGGGGGGCTCTGAACTGCAACTTCAGCTGCAACTGCTTAACGTCAACTTCAACTGCAGTTTCACCTCCCCTGCGGGGAGGCGACCTACTTTCTTGTCTCGCCAAGAAAGTA
>NZ_JBXANI010000024.1:0-148582 GCF_058801495.1 Cupriavidus sp. GW822-FHT03E04 | reverse complement strand
TCGCTTCTTTGCCTACTTTCTTGGCGAGACAAGAAAGTAGGTCGCCTCCCCGCAGGGGAGGTGAAACTGCAGTTGCCTTTCAGTTTTTGACCTTGAAGTTAAGCAGTTAAAGCTGATTTTGCAGTTGCAGCCAGCATATCAACCTACGCCCGCCTGAAAAACGCACTAACCACCAACCCCGTCGCCGGCGGCGGCCGATTCGCCAACATCAACCTACCGCCATTTCGCTGCAAGATCCGATTAACGATCGACATCCCCAGCCCGGCGCCCTTGGCTTCGCTGCGTGCGCCATCGAGCCGGTAGAAGGGCCGGGTCAGCAAGGGCAATTGCGCTTCCGGCACGCCGCTGCCATGGTCGGCCACGGTCAGCACGGCTTCCTTGTCTTCGATGCGGGTGCTGATCTCGACCACGGCTACGCCGTTGTCTTCGTCCTTGGCGTAGCGGCGGGCGTTTTCGACTAGGTTGTCCAGGATCCGCTGGACTTCCATGCGGTTGGCGACGGCCATTACGGGGTCGCCGGCGCGGACATGGACGCGTACGTCGTCGTGCGCGCCATAGACGCCGACAGCGTCTTGCACAAGTGCGGACAGGTCGACGGGTTCGACCGTTTCCAGTGCGGGGCGGGCGTAGTTGAGGAACTGGCCGATGATGGCGTCCATCTGTTCGATGTCGGCGATCATGGCTTCGCGCGTGGTGTTATCCACGGGGGACATCTCGGTTTCCAGCCGCAGGCGCGTCAGCGGCGTGCGCAGGTCGTGCGAGATGCCGGCCAGCATGACGACGCGGTCGTCGTCGAGCTGGCGCAGGTCGCGCACCATCTGGTTGAAGCTGTGGTTGGCCTGCGCCACTTCGCTGGCGCCGTGCTCAGGCAGGGTGGGCGGGTCGCCGCCGCCGCCGATGGCGCGTGCCGCGTTGGCCAGCCGCTTGAGCGGGTGGTTGACCAGCGACGTGATAAAGGCTGCGCCGATGATCGACAGCAATAGCGCTGCGATGCTCCACCAGAGCCACTGGATGCCGGGCACGCGCTCGAACCGTTCGGGGCTGATCGCTACCCAGTAATCGTCGCCCTCGATCTCGAAACTCACCCATACGCCGGGAATGTCGTTCACGGTGGTGGCGATCACGGTCCCTTCGCCGAGCCGGCTGCGAATCTCCTGCTGCACCAGCTGGGTCAGGAAGGGGTTCGTGGTGGGCACGGAGAAATCGTCGTCTTTCTCGCGCGGGTAGACCTTGATGCCCTCGTTTTGCACCAGGTCGAGCAGCAGGAAACGCCGCCGCGCGGGATCGGAATAGAGCAGGGCGGCGCGCGTGAGCTTGACCACGCTGACCACTTGCATGGCGATCTGCTGGGCGCGCGGTGCGCGTTCGAAGAGCCGATAGCTCTGGAACCAGATACCCAGCGAGATCGCCAGCAATAGGGCGATCAGCATGAAGGTTCGCCAGAACAGCGAACCGAACAGGCGCGTAGCCGTGCGGCTGATGACAGTCGCCACGATGCGCGGCGCCTTACTTCACGCCATCGGGGATGAAGACGTAGCCCAGACCCCAGACCGTCTGAATGAAACGTGGGTTGCCCGGATCAGGCTCGATCAGCTTGCGCAGGCGTGAGATCTGCACGTCCAGGCTGCGGTCGAATACCTCGTACTCGCGGCCGCGCGCCATTTCCATGAGCTTCTCGCGCGACAGCGGCTGGCGCGGATGCCGGGCGAAGACCTTGAGCACCGAGAATTCGCCGGTGGTCAGGGTGATCTCCTCATCATTTTTGGTCAGCGTGCGTGTAGCGAGATTCAGCACGAAATCGCCGAAGGCGAAGGTTTCCGGGGTTTCGGAGGGCGCGCCGGGGACTTCGGCGGGGCCCTTGCGGCGCAGCACGGCGTGGATCCGCGCGATCAGTTCGCGCGGGTTGAAGGGCTTCGGCAGGTAGTCGTCGGCGCCCATTTCGAGGCCGACGATGCGGTCGACGTCCTCGCCCTTGGCGGTGAGCATGATGATGGGCGTCTGGTCGTTGGCGCCGCGCAGGCGCCGGCAGATCGACAGGCCGTCTTCACCGGGCATCATCAGGTCGAGCACTAGCAGGTCGAAACGCTCGCGCAACCAGAGCTTGTTCATCGCGGTGGCGTTCTCAGCTACCAGTACGGTGAAGCCCTGTTCGCCAAGGTAGCGGCGCAGCAGGTCGCGCAGACGGGGGTCGTCGTCTACGACGAGAATCTTGTGACTGGTATTTTCCATGGCGGTATCTTAGCGACAAACGCTTTCGGTCAAAATGGCTTAACAAAAGGTTACATACTTTACCCCGAGGTATGAAGGCGCGCATCCACCCTGCGTTTAAACTGCCGCATACCGTTTCCGTAGCCAGTCCCGCGGGGATTTCGTGGGCGTCCGCCGTGTAGTTCACTGCCATGACGTGGCGAGGCGGGGCTACTGGATGTCCGGCTTCCGGCGGTCCTGTAACCACCGTTTCCGAAGCCCAAACCGCCATTATCAATGAAAGTCACCTGCAAGCGCGCCGGGCATACCCTTTCCCGCGCCGGCGCGACTGTTGCGCTGTTGCTTGCCGCTAGTGCGGGATACCCGCAATCGCCCGGCATGGCGCATTTGTTTCCGGGCGCTGGCAAGCCAGCAGCTCGCGAGGCCGCCCCGCGCAACGAGCGCGAGCACTACAGCAAGGACGAGGCGCGAGCGCGCGCCGGAAAGTACCGCGCCGAGCGCGACATGAACGAGCGCCTGCCCCACGCATTCCCGAACGACAAGCTCTCGCCAGACGAGCGGCGCAAGCTGCGCCAGAACCTGTACGAGCTCGGGCGGGAAATGTACCAGGGCGGCTAGGGGCCAGGCACGCACACATGCGTGCAGCTTGACACGATGCGCGGCAAGCGCGTATCGGCGTCCGTCCTACTTCAGCCCCATAGCCTCACAGCCGCATAGCCGCATAGCCTCATGGCAGGCCGGCGTGCGGCACTTCGACTTCCGTCATCAGGATATGGCCCAGGCGCGAAGCGCGCCGCTGCGCCTCGTCGAAGTTCGGCGCGGCGGCCAGGAACAACGTGGTGCCGCGCGGGCCACCCAGCGCGGCGGCGAAGATGCCCGTCCCGCAGGCAATCTCCTCATCGATGCGCCCGCCCGGCATTACCCGCAATACGCGATTGCCGATGGCGTCAGCCACCCAGAGCGCACCTTGCGCATCTTGGGCGCACCCGTCCGGCGCCACCTTCGCGCCGCCCAGCACCTGGCCGAGATCCGATCCAGTGGGCTGGCTGCCGAAGAGGGCCCAGTCACGGCGCGGGCCCAGCGAGCCATCCACGTGCAGATCGAAGGCCGAGATGCGATTGCCCAGGGTCTCGCCCACCACCAGGGACTTGCCGTCCGGCGTGATGACCGAGCCGTTGGGGAAGAACAGGCCATCGGCCACCACGGTCACCGAGCCGTCCGGGTCGACCCGCGCCAGGTTCGCGGTGCGCAGCGGGGCGCCGGCCATCAGGTCGAAACCGAAATTGCCCACATAGGCGCGGCCGTGCTGGTCCACCACCATGTCGTTGACGTGCCCGCTAGCCACGCCGGACAGGTCGGCATGTACCACGAGGCTGCCGTCCGGCTCGCGGCGCAGCAGCTTGCGGTCGCGCATGGAGACGATCAGCAGGCGCCCGTCCGGCAGCCATCCCATGCCGGATGGCTGCTGCGGCACTTCGGCGATCTGTTCGACGGCGCCATCCAGGCTCACCGCCATCACGCGATGGGTATAGAAATCCGACAGCCAGAGCCGGCCGTCGTGCCAGCGCAGTCCTTCCAGAAAGGTGTGCCCCTCGGTCAGGACCGATAGTTCGCGGTGCGCCATGCAGTGTCTCCGTTGTGATCTTTCGATCTTGTGATTGGTGTGCCTACATCCAATACGATTTGTGCCGGGACCGCAAGCGCGCCGCGGTGGGGGTCAGGCGCGGGGCTGGAAATGCCGCAGGAAGTCGACGAAGACCTCGGCCGCGAGCTGGGCGTCGTCGGCCGTGATGGTTTCCAGCGGGTTGTGGCTGATGCCGCCGTTGCCGCAGCGCACGAACAGCATCGCCACGTCGGTCATGCGCTGCATCATCATGGCGTCGTGGCCGGCGCCCGAGGGCAGCTCGAACGCGTCCAGCCCGCGCTTCTTGAGCACCGCGCCGAACTGGTCCATCAGCCAGCGCGCGCAGGGCGCGTTGTTGACCGGCGTCACCCGTTCCACGCCGGCGCTGAGGCCGCGACGCTCGGCGATGGCCTGGATGCCGGTCACGATGTCGGCAATGGCGGCTTCGCGGATGCTGTCTTCGCCGGCACGGATGTCCATCGAGAACACGCATTCGGCGGGGATGACGTTGCTCGACCCGTTGGGTACCTGCAACTGGCCCACCGTGCCAACCAGCGTAGGCACCTGCCCGCAGCGCCGCTCCACCAGCAGCACCATCTCGGCCGCCGCCGCGGCGGCGTCCTTGCGCAGGGTCATGGGCGTGGTGCCAGCGTGGCTGGCCAGGCCCTCGACGCGCACCTGGAAGCGGCTGCTGCCGGCAATCTGGGTGACCACGCCGAGCGGCAGGCCGTGGTGCAGCAGGACCGGGCCTTGCTCGATATGGACTTCGACAAAGCCATGCAGGGTGGCGGGGTCCACCGCCGCGGCGCGCAGTGCATCGACGCCGCCCGCGCCCGGCAGGCCAGAGGCGGCCAGGGCTTCGCGCAGCGTCACGCCGTCGGTGTCCGCACGATCCAGCAGGGCCGGGTCGAAGCGGCCGGCCAGCACGCTGCTGGCCAGGAAGCTGGTCTTGAAGCGCAGGCCTTCTTCCTCGGCAAAGCCCACGACCTCGAAGTGATAGGGCAGGCGGATGCCGGCCGCGTTGAGCGCCCCAACCACCGCCACGGGCAGCAGGATGCCAAGCCGGCCGTCATAGCGCCCGCCGTTGCGCACGGTGTCGAAGTGCGAGCCGGTCATCAGCACGCGCGCGCCGTCGCCCGCGGCAGGATCGGCGGCGTAGCGGCCGATCACGTTGCCGATGGCGTCGATGCGGACTTGCATGCCCGCCGCCTCCATCCACGCCGCCAACTGGGCTTGCGCGGCGCGGTGGGCCGGGGTCAGGTAGGCGCAGGTCAGGCCGCCTTCCATATCCGAAAAGCGGGCCAGCGCCGCGGCCTGGTCGAGAATGGTCTGGCCTAACGGGAGGAGGGGGGAGGCGATTTGGGTCATGGCAGCTCGGGTGGCTCAGGCAGTGAAGGCCGTGAAGGCAGGTAGCGGTGCAAAAGGCAGGACGTGGCGTTCAGCGGTTGCGCATCCACGTTTTCCACGCGATCCACAGCTTGCGCATGGGCGTGAGCGAGATGCGCTGGTTCAGTACCTGGAACTCACTCGCCTCCAGCTCGTCTAGCAGCGTCTGGTAGATCGCGCCCATGACCAGTCCGGCGCGCTGGGCGCGCCGATCGGCAGCGGGCAGCAGCGCCAGCGCCTCGCGGTACAGCGTGCGGGCCTGCTCGGCCTGGTAGCGCATCAGCGTGACGAAGCGATCGGAGTGCGTGGCCTGATTGATCTCGGAGACCGGCACCTGGAAGCGCTGCAGCGTGTTGACCGGCAGGTAGATCCTGCCGCGCCGGGCATCCTCGCCCACATCGCGCAGGATATTGACCATTTGCAGCGACAAGCCCATCTTTTCGGCGTACTCGAGCGTGCGCGGATCCGTGTGGCCGAGGATGCGGGCGCTCATGGTGCCGACCACGCCGGCCACGCAATGGCAATAGCGCGTGAGCGCGATGTCATCCAGGTAGCGCGACTGGTTGAGGTCCATTTCCATGCCTTCGAGCACTTCGTTGAACATCGGCTGGGTCAGCCCATAGGCTTGCATGTGCGGCTGCAGCGCCTTGGTCACGGGATGGGTCGGCGCGCCGTTGAACATCTGGGCGAGCTCGTTGCGCCACCAGGCCAGCTTTTGATAGGCCACGCTGGCGTCTTGCGTGTCGTCCACGACATCGTCGACCTCCCGGCACCAGGCATAGAGGGCGGTAATGGCCTGCCGCCGCTCGGGCGCCAGGAACAGGAAGCTGTAATAGAAGCTGGAGCCGCTCTGCGCGGCTTTCTCTTGGCAATACTGATCGGGCGTCACGCCAGGCTCGGGTCGGTGAAATGGGGGGGCTATGGGGGGCTTTATGCCTGCGCTGTCGCCGCGGCAACCTGGCCGGCGCGCGGTGGCCGGTGTGGCGAGATGGCGCGATGCGCTGGCCAGGGGGCCTGCGCCAAGAGCCGCGATTTCCAGTCGTCAAGCCATTCCACGGCGGGTGGCAAGGCAGCGCGGGCGACGCGCGGGATTGTAACATCGCGCTCCCGGCCGCAACGGCCGCGGGCGAGAGCGCCGCCGTGCACTTCGGCCTGCGCGGATATCCAGCGCTGCGGCATTTGGCCGCGCCCGGCGCGATTCCTGCGTCCGACTTGGGACCCAGGGTGGGCGGCTTGTTTGAAAAGTGCGTTTCCGGTATCCCCCTCCGCGCGCCATTTGACGCTTTCGGCTTCACGCCGTTACATTACTGACCGGCGAGTTATTAATCGCCGCCACGCCGCGCCGTGCCTGCCGCAGTGCAAACCGTGCCACCGATCTAACGCTTAACTCATGCCAGTGCCTCATCCCGGGCCGGAAGTTGTGGCCATAGAAGTGCCTTTTTCAACGCTTTTCAGCGCGAACGCGTTCGCGGCCGGCTTGCGCATGCGCGGTCGCGGCGCGTTGGTGACCCTGCTGCTGCTCGCCGGGGTGGCGCTGGCGGGTTGCAGCCGTCAGGCAGAAAAGGCGCCAGAGATCCGCCCGGTGCGCCTGATGCAGTTACAACCGGGCGCAGGCAAGACGGAGTTCGAGTTCTCGGGCGATGTGCGGCCCCGGATCGAGTCGCGGCTAGGCTTTCGCGTGGGCGGCAAGATCGCCGCGCGCCTGGTCGACGTGGGCGCCACCGTGCGCAAGGGCCAGCCGCTTGCCCGCCTCGACCCCACCGACCTCGGCCTGGCGGAAGCCGGTTCGCGGGCCCAGTACGACGCGGCCAAGACCGACCGAGACCTCGCCGAGGCCGATCTGAAGCGCTACAACGAGCTGTTCGCCAAGAAGTTCATCAGCGCGGCCGAGCAGCAACGCCGCCAGGCCACCTTTGACTCCGCCGCCTCCCGCCTGCGCCAGGCCGAGGCGGGGCTGCGCAACCAATCCAACCAGACCGGCTACGGCGTGCTGACCGCCGACGCCGATGGCGTGGTGACCCTGATCGAAGCCGAAGTCGGCCAGGTCGTGGCGGCCGGCCAGTCGGTCGTGCGGGTGGCGCAAACCGCGGAGAAGGAGGTCGCGGTTGGCCTGCCGGAGGATCAGGTCGAGCGCCTGCGCGGCATCTCCGACGTCACCGTGCGCACCTGGGCCGAGCCCGGCCGGCCGCTGCCGGGCCGCGTGCGCGAGATTTCGCCAATGGCCGACCCGGTAACGCGCACTTACGCGGCGCGCATCAGCGTGCCCAATCCACCGGCCGACTTCAAGTTTGGCATGACCGCCGTGGTCACCTTCACCCGTACCGGCGACGATGCCACGCTGCGTGTGCCGCTCTCCGCGCTGCTGCAAAAGCAGGGCAGCAACCAGGTCTGGGTGTATGACGCGGCAGCCGGCACCGTGCAGCCGGTCAACGTCACGCTGGGCGAGCTCCAGGGTAACGAGATCCAGGTCAGGCAAGGGTTGTCGCCCGGCCAGACCATCGTCACCGCGGGCGTGCACCTGCTCAAGCCCGGCCAGAAGGTCAAGCCGCTGCAGGCGGTGGCGCCCACGCCGGCCGTGCGCAACTAAGGCGCCGGCATGGATCATTCCCGTTTCAACCTGTCCCGCTGGGCCCTGGAGCACCAGCCGCTGACCCGTTACCTGCTGGTGGTGCTGTTGCTGGGCGGGCTTTTTGCCTTCTTCCAGCTCGGTCAGGACGAAGACCCGCCCTTTACCTTCCGTGTGATGGTGGTGCAGGCATTCTGGCCCGGCGCCACCGCCGAGCAGATCGCGGTGCAGGTCACCGACAAGATCGAGCGCCAGCTGCAGGAAGTGCCCTACGCCGACAAGATCCGCAGCTTCTCCAAGCCCGGCGAGACCACGGTGATCTTCCAGCTCAAGGACACCGCGCCGGCCAAGGACACCGCGCAGATCTGGTACACCGTGCGCAAGAAGGTCGGCGACATCGCGCAGACGCTGCCGCCGGGCGTGCGCGGGCCGTTCTTCAATGACGAATTCGGCGACGTGTATGGCTCCATCTACGCGCTCTCGGCCGACGGCTTCAACTACAAAGAGTTGCGCGAGTACGCCGACCTGGTGCGCCAGCAGCTGCTGCGCGTGCCGTCCGTCGCCAAGGTGGCGCTGATCGGGTTGCAGGACGAGAAGGTCTACATCGAATTCAACCAGGCGCGCTTTGCCCAGCTCGGGCTGGACATCAACGCGATCGCCGACCAGATATCGCAGCAAAACAGCATGACCGCCAGCGGCGTGCTGGTGACGCCGGGCGACAACCTGCAGGTGCGCTTGTCGGGCCAGTTCGCCAACGTGGCCGACCTGGAGAACCTGGTGCTGCGCGGCCCGAACGGCATCGCCAATATCCGCCTGGGCGATATCGCCCATGTGTACCGCGGCTATGTCGATCCGCCGGCCAGCAAGATGCGTTTCCAGGGCAAGGAGGTGATCGGGCTGGGCATCTCGATGGAGCGCGGCGGCGACATCATCGCCATGGGCAAGAACCTGCGTGCTGCGATGGACGGCTTGCGCGGGCAACTGCCCGTCGGCATCGAGCTGGATCAGGTGCAAAACCAGCCGGAGGCCGTGGAGCGGTCGGTGGGCGAGTTCGTGCACGTGCTGATCGAGGCCGTGGTGATCGTGCTGGGCGTGAGCTTTGTCTCGCTCGGGTTGCATACCAAGCCGCTGCGCATCGACGTGCGCCCGGGCCTGGTGGTGGCGCTGACCATTCCGCTGGTGCTCGCCGTCACGTTCCTGTTCATGAATATCTTCGGCATCGGCCTGCACAAGATATCGCTCGGGGCGCTGATCGTGGCGCTGGGGCTGCTGGTCGACGACGCCATCATCGCCGTGGAGATGATGGTGCGCAAGCTGGAGGAGGGCTTCTCCAAGATGGAAGCCGCCACCTTCGCCTACACCTCCACCGCCATGCCGATGCTGACCGGCACGCTGATCACCGCCGCCGGCTTCCTGCCGGTGGGGCTGGCGCGCTCCACCGTGGGCGAGTACACCTTCGCCATTTTCGCCGTGACCGCGATGGCGCTGGTGCTGTCGTGGCTGGCCGCGGTCTACTTCACGCCCTACCTGGGCTACCTGCTGCTCAAGGCACGGCCCGCCGGCGAGGGCGAGCAGCACGAGGTGTTCGATACGCCGTTCTACAACCGATTTCGCCGCCTGGTGCACTGGTGCGTGACGTGGCGCAAGACGGTGATCGTCATCACGCTGGTGGCCTTTGGCCTCGGCCTCTACGCCTTCAAGTTTGTGGAGAAGCAGTTTTTCCCGGACTCGAGCCGGCCGGAGCTGATGGTGGAGCTGTGGCTGCCGGAGGGCACCAGCTTTGCGCAGACCGAGGCCGAGGCCAAGCGCTTCGAGGCCGCGCTGCGCGGGGACCGCGAGATTGCCAGCCTGACTACGTTCGTCGGCAGCGGCGCGCCGCGCTTCTACCTGCCGCTGGACCAGATCTTCCCGCAGACCAATGTGGCGCAGGTGATCGTGATGCCGGCCGAAGTCGCGCTGCGCGACCGGGTGCGCCAACGCGTGGTGGACCTGCTGGCGCGCGATTTCCCGCAATTGCGCGGCCGCGTCAAGCTGCTGCCGAATGGCCCGCCAGTGCCCTATCCGGTGCAGTTCCGCGTGATCGGGCCGCAGGCCGCTGGCGTGCGCAAGCTGGCTGATGAGGTCCGGGCGGTGATGAGCGCCAACCCCAACACCGTGGGGGTCAACGACAACTGGAACGAGAGCGTCAAGGTGCTGCGCCTGGACATCGACCAGGACCGCGCGCGCGCGCTCGGCGTCAGCACCACCGCGATTGCGCGGGTGACCCAGACGGTGCTGACCGGCGTGGCGGTGGGCCAATACCGCGACGGCGACAAGCTGATCGATATCCTGATGCGCGCGCCACGCAACGAGCGCGACGCCATGTCCGACCTGCAGAACGTGCAAGTGCCCACCGCCAGCGGCCGCGTGGTGCCGCTGACCCAGGTCGCGCGCATCGCTTTTCGCTCCGAGCCGGGCGTGATCTGGCGCGAGAACCGCGACTTTGGCGTGACCGTGCAGGCCGACGTGGTCGAAGGCATCCAGGGCCCCACCGTGACGGCGCAGATCAATCCCAAGCTGGACAAGCTGCGCGCGCAGCTGCCGGCGGGCTACCGCATTACGGTGGCCGGGGCGGAAGAAGAAAGCGGCAAGGCCGGCGCGTCGATCGCCGCGCAGCTGCCGCTGTGCATCTTCCTGATCTTCACGCTGCTGATGCTGCAGCTGCACAGCTTCTCGCGCTCGCTGATGGTGTTCCTGACCGGGCCGCTTGGCCTGATCGGCGCCGCCGCCACGCTGCTGCTGCTCAACGCACCGATGGGCTTTGTCGCGCAGCTTGGCATCACCGCGCTGCTCGGCATGATCATCCGCAACTCGGTGATCCTGGTCGACCAGATCGAGCAGGACATCCGTGCCGGCGAGCCGGTGTGGGATGCCATCGTCGAATCCGCCGTGCGGCGCTGCCGACCTATCATCCTGACCGCGGCAGCGGCCGTGCTGGCCATGATCCCGCTGTCGCGCTCCGTGTTCTGGGGGCCGATGGCGGTCGCCATCATGGGCGGGCTGGTGATTGCGACGGCGTTGACGCTGCTGTTCCTGCCGGCGCTGTATGCGGCCTGGTTCCGGGTCAAGGCGCCGGAGCCGGGCGGGGCGGTGCTGGCACGCTGAGCGCGCGCCCGGGCGTGCTCTGGCGGCAGAACCGCCGAGCACGCTCCCTATCTCACATCAACTCGAAGCTGACGTCCTGGGCGCCTTCCCACAGCACCTTGGTGCCCAGCGCGCGCAGGTTCTCCTTGCCTTGCACGATCGTCAGGAAATGGTTGCCCGCCAGCTGGCCCATCTTGCTGGCAAAGCAGCAGCTGCCATACGCCAGGATGATCTCGGTCTCGCTGTAGCCGCCGGGGTAGAACAGGATGTCGCCGACCGAGGGGTGGCTGGTGTGGTTCTCGAAATCCACGCCCAGCTTGAACTCGCCCAGCGGGATCCAGCAGCCTTCGCCGCTCCAGCGCACATGGATCAGCTTTTGGCGGTAGGGCAGCAGCTTGGTGAAGGCCGCCACGGTCAGGGGGGCGTCGGGATGGGTTTCGGCGACGAACTGGTAGCCGCCGGCGGTAATGCGGATCTGGGCCATTCAGGCTCTCCTGGGGAAATCGGGGTGATCGTTCAGCTTAGCGCGGCGACCAGCTTTTCGGCAAATGCAATCAGGCTGCGGTCGCTGCCGGCCGGGCCCATCAGCGAGATGCCTAGCGGTGCGCCAGCGCGGCCGGCCAGTGGCAGGCTCAACTGCGGGAAGCCGGACAGCGGCGCCAGGCACAGCGTTTGCGCCGACAGGTTGCGGTAGGTCTCAAGTTCCTCGCCGGCGGCGTCGGACAGCGGGGCGATGTCGGGCATGGTCGGCAGGATCAGGACGGCGTCGTTGCCAAGCAGCGCCGCCAGATGCGCGGTAAAGGCGCGGCGAATCGCGCTGGAGGCTTCGAGGCGGGCTTCGGTGACGCCCTTGGAGAATGCAAAGCGCGCGGCCACGTCGGGGCCGAGTTGCAGGCCGTATTGCTCGATCATGGCGCCGTCGGTCTGCCAGGCTTCCCAGCCCTGCACATAGCGGAAGGCCCACCAGATGTCTTCCAGCGGGCGGTCCGCCACCGTGACGGGCGAGGCCTTGCCGAAGGCGGCCTCGATGCCGCCGACCACCGGCAGCAGCGCGTCCAGCGCGGGGGCGGTGGGCATGCGGAACAGGTCTTCGGCCAGCAGCAGGCGCGCTCTGGCGGGCAGGGGCCGGGGGTCGCTGCCGAGCAGCACGTCGGCCACGCGGGCGAAGGTGCCGATGTCGCGCGCGAAGAAGCCGCAGGTATCAAAGCTGTCGCACAGCGCCAGGGTTTGCGCCAGCGAGATCCGGCCAAAGGTGGGGCGGATGCCGAACAGCCCGCAGTGGCTGGCCGGCGCGCGCACCGAGCCGCCGGTGTCGGTGCCGAGCGCAAAGTCGCAGAGCTTGTTGGACACCGCCGAGGCCGAGCCGGAGGACGAGCCGCCCGTGATGCGCCCCGGCGCCGCGCCGTTCACCGGCGCGCCATAGTGGGCATTCTTGCCGTTCATCGAGAACGCCAGCTCATCCGTATGGGTCTTGCCGACGAAGGCCGCGCCGGCATCCAGCAGCCGCTGCACGGTGGGCGCGGTGGTGGACTTGATGCCCGACATGGCCAGCACATGGGGATTGCCGCCGCCAGTTGGGTAGCCGGCTACGTCGAACAGGTCCTTGGCGGCGAAGGTCAGGCCGGCGAGGGGGCCGCTGGCCGCATTGGCGACGGGTGCGTCAGGGTAGGGGAGGAAGGCGTGGGAGGGATGGCTGGCCAGGGTCATGGATGCGGGTAGCGGTGAAAGTGAGGGCTAGGGTAGCAATCAGTAAAGGCGATATTGGCACGGAACGCACGGCATACACGGCATGCGCCGGCATGCCGTACCGTTGCGGCGGGTTGACAGAGCTTACGCCAGGGCCTCGGCACGGGCGACAGGCTCACTGGCCAGCACGCAGCTCACGCTATGCCCGCCACCCAGCGCGGTCGCCCGCGGCACCGCCTCCAGGCATTGCGCGCGCGCGTGCGGGCAGCGTGGGGCAAAGCTGCAGCCCGGCGGCAGGGCCGACAGATCGGGCGGCGAGCCGGCGATGGTCTGCAGCCGCTGGCCGCGGTCCATGCCGTGCTGGCGGCTTTGCAGCAGCGCCATCGTATAGGGATGGCGCGCGGCGCGCAGGATGGTGCGGATCGGGCCTTCCTCGACGATGCGCCCGCCGTACATCACGGCGACGCGGTCGGCGATTTCCACGGCCGCGCCGATGTCATGGGTGACGAACACGATCGACAGGCCAAGCTCGCGTTGCAGCTCGCGCAGCAGGATTAGCACCTGGATCTGCACGGTGGCGTCCAGCGCGGTGGTCGGCTCGTCGGCCAGCAGGACCTTGGGGTTGGCCGACAGCGCCAGCGCGATCATGGCGCGCTGGCGCATGCCGCCGGACATCTCGTGCGGATAGGCTGCCAGGCGCCGCTCCGGGCTGGGAATGCGCACGGACGCCAGCGCGCTCAGCGCGCGCTGGCGCGCTTCGGCCGCGGACACGCTGGCGTGGGTGCGGATGCATTCGATGATCTGCTGGCCGATCGTGTAGACCGGGTCCAGCGCCAGCAATGGTTCCTGGAACACCATCGCTACCTTGCCGCCGCGCAGCCGGGCGAGGCCACGGCCATCGAGGGCGGTGACGTCGGTGCCGTCGATGCGGATCTCGCCTTCCATGCGGGTGCGGCGCGGCGGGTGCAGGCGCATCAGCGCGCGCAGCGTCACGCTTTTGCCGGAGCCGGATTCGCCGATCAGGGCGAGCGTCTCGCCAGGCGCCACCGCAAGCGACACGCCGCTGACGGCGCGAATGGTCTTGCCGCCGCCGGAGAAGGTCACGCGCAGGTCGCGCACCGACACCATGGGGGCGGCTGCATGGGGTTCGGGGCTGTGGTTGGGTGCGGTCATGGGTACGTTCGAGGGTACGGTCACGGGTGCATTCACGGGTGCATTCACGATTTGGCCCTCAGGGTGCTGCAACGAGCGGGCTGGCGGCCGCGGGCATCTGCCGGCTGTGGCCGCCGTCCGCGTTCGCCATCAGGCAGGCCACCGGATGTCCCGCGAGCGCGTCGGACAACTGCGGCGCGCGGCGCGAGCAAACGTCCTGTGCCATGGCGCAGCGCGGATGGAAGCTGCAGCCGGATGGCGGGTTGATCGGGTTGGGCGGGTCTCCCGCCAGCGGCGCAACCTGGGTGCGGTGATCCGGGTCCATCGCCGGCATCGAGGCCAGCAGCGCACGCGTGTAGGGGTGCGCGGGGTTGGCGTAGAGCGTTTCGGTGTCGCCCACCTCCACGACCTTGCCCAGGTACATCACCATCACGCGGTCGCATAGGTAGCGGATCACGTTCAGGTCGTGGCTGATGAAGACGTAGGTAAGGTCGAACTCGGCCTTGAGGTCGAGCAGCAGGTTCAGCACCTGCGCCTCCACCGATTTGTCCAGCGCCGACACGGCTTCATCGAGGATCACCAGGCGCGGGCGCAGCACCAGCGCCCGCGCGATATTCACCCGCTGGCGCTGTCCGCCGGAGAGCTCGTGTGGATAGCGCCCGGCAAAGCGCGCCGGCTCCAGGCCCACGCGATCCAGCAGGGCACGCGCGCGCGCGCTGGCTTCGGCCGCGTCGATGCCGTGCACGCGCGCCGTAAAGGCGATGGATTCCTCGATGGTCAGGCGCGGATTGAGCGAGGAGTAGCTGTCCTGGAACACCATCTGCACCTGGCTGCGGTAGCGCTTCATCGGCAACTGCGCCGATCCCACGCCCAGCGCATCGAAAATCAGCTCGCCGCTGTTTTGCTCGATCAACTGCATCAGCAGCCGCGCGGTGGTGGACTTGCCGCAGCCGGATTCGCCGACCACGCCCAGCGTTTCGCCCTTTCTCACTTCGAAGCTGACGCCGTCGACGGCGCGGACTTCGCCACCGCTGCGCCAGGGTAGCTTCGACTTGAGCGGGAAGTGCTTGATCAGGTCGCGCGCGATCACCAGCGGTTGCGCGGGGCCGCCGACGTCGGTGTTGGCCAATGCATCGGGTATCGTGTCTTGCAAGGTTTCCATCATGGCATCAGTCCTTGATTTCCATCGCCGAGCGAATGCCATCGGCGAGCAGGTTGAAGGAGATCGAGGTCAGGAAGATCATGGCGCCGGGCAGGGCGGCAACCAGCGGCTGCGTATAGATCGCTGTGCGCAGCGTGTTGAGCATCAGGCCCCATTCCGGCTCGGGCGGCTTGACGCCGAGGCCGAGGAAGGACAGGCCAGAGGCCAGGATCATCGACACCGAGATCAGGCTGGTGGCGTAGACAAAGATCGGCCCCAGCACATTGTTGAGCACGTGGGCACGCACGATGGTCAGCGACGACGCGCCCGAGGCGCGCGCCGCATCGACGAACTCGCGATTGCGCACTTGCGTGGTCACGCTCTCCGCCACGCGCACGATCTGCGGCACGAACACGATGGTGAGCGACAACAGCGCATTGCCCACGCCCGCGCCCAGCGTGCCCGACAGCGCGATGGCCAGCAGCACCGAGGGGAAGGCGTACAGGATGTCGACCAGCCGCATGATCACGGTATTGGTCCAGCCGCCGGCGTAGCCCGCGACGATGCCCAGCGCGCTGCCGATCACAAAGGCGATCAGCACCGGCGTGATGCCCATGAACAGCGACAGCCGCGCGCCCAGCATCAGGCGGGACAGCAAGTCGCGCCCCAACTCGTCGGTGCCAAGCAGGTAGTGCTCAGTGCCGATCGGCTTGAGGCGCTTCATGATCGAGGCGGCGTACGGATCGGCCGGCATCAGCACGGGCGCGAAGATCGCCATCAGCACCAGCGCCAGCAGGATCAGCGCGGCCAGCATGGCCAGCTTGTTGCGCAGCAGGCGTTTGCCCACCGTGGCCCAGTAGCCGGGCGAGCGCTGCACGACGGGCACAAGGGCGGGCTTTTTCAGAGTCATTTCCATGGGGGCTCCCGGGTTTCCTTGATGGCGTCAGTTGCGCTGGATGCGCGGGTCGAACAAGGTCTGCAGCGCATCGACCAGCAGGTTCAGCAACACGAAGAACACGGCGAGCACAAGGATGGTCCCTTGCAGCAGTGGAAAATCGCGCTGGAAGATCGCCGAGTTGAGCAAGAAGCCCGTGCCAGGCCAGGAGAACACCGTCTCGATCAGGATCGAGCCGCCCAGCAGGTAGCCGAGCTGCAGGCCCATCACCGACAGCGCGGTGGGCGCCACGTTCTTCAGCACATGGCGGAACACCGCCACCTCCGACAAGCCGCGTGCCTTGAGGCCGACGATGAATTCGTTCGAGAGGATTTCAGCCACGAGCGCGCGGATGGTGCGCGCCACGATGCCCATCGGGATCACCGACATCGTCACCGCCGGCAGCACCATGTACTGGATATGCTCCCAGTTCCATGCCCAGTCGCTGGAGCCACCAGGGCCGGCGCCGGTGGCGGGCAGCCAGCCGAGGAACACGGAGAACACGATCACCAGCACCATGCCCAGCCAGTAGTGCGGCATGCTCACGCCGAAGACCGACAGGAAGGAGGCCGTGCGGTCCGCCGCGGAATCGCGGAAGTAGCCCGCCACGAAGCCGAACAGGCAGCCGAAGGTAAAGCCGATCAGCGTAGCCACCGCGGCCAGCCGGACCGAGTTGATCACCGCCGTCAGCACCTCGCTCATCACCGGGCGGTTGGTGGCGATGGAGGTGCCCAGGTCGCCGTGCAGCGCGCGGGTGAGCCAGTGCAGGAATTGCTCGAGGAAGGGCTTATCGAAGCCGTAGAGCGCGGTAAGCTGGCGGCGCAGGTCCTCGGAGGCGTCGGGCGGCAGCACCGACACCAGCGGGTCGCCTGGCGCGATATGGACCAGCGAGAAGCAGAGCAGGGCGACCCCGAGCAGGATGGGGATCGCGTAGACGATGCGGCGGAGCAGGTAGAGCATGTTCGTGGCCGGGAAGGAAGGCGAGCGTTGCCTGCCGTGGTTTCTCGGGGGAGCCCGGCCGATGCATGCCGGCCGGGCATCTTCTGGATTGCGCTGCGCGTGGCCGGCCCGGGACCGGCCACGCGCGCAGTTCGCTTAGTGCACGGCTTGGTGCTCGGCGTGCAGCACGGCTCAGTCCATCGACATGGTGGCGATGTCGATAAACCAGCTCTGCGGCTGCACCACGCCCTTGACCTTCCTGGAGATCGCGCGCGGGCCTACGTCATGCGCGATCAGCACGAAAGGCGCTTCTTCCACGATGCGGGCATGCAGCTTGGCCAGCGCCGTGTCGCGCGCCTTCTCGTCGAACGACGTGCGCGCCGTCTCGATCAGCTTGTCGAACTCCGCGTTGCCGAAGTAGCCCCAGTTGTTCGAGACCGGCGGCTGCGTCTTGGTGCTGACAAAACGGACCATGGCGAAGAACGGGTCCATCGCCGCGAAGCTCACGTTGATGGCGTTGGCGCCATGCGCGCTCGGGTCCTTGGCGCCGATGCGCCAGTTGGTAAACAGCGTGTTCCACTCGACCACGTCAAAGTCGACGTCGATGAAGCACGCCTTCAGGTTCTGCTGCACGTACTCGTTCATCGGCAGCGGCTGCATCTGGCCGGAGCCCGAGGCCGACACCTGCACCTTTACCTTCATCGGCTTGGCGGCCGAGTAGCCGGCCTCCTGCATCAGCTTGCGCGCGGCGTTGGCGTCGTACTTGATATCGAACGTGGGGTTGCCCCACCACGGGTTGCCCTTTTCGACGATGCCCTTGGATTCGGCCATGTAGCCGCCCAGCAAGGTCTTCAGGCCCTCGCGGTTCACGCACAGGTTGGCCGCCTGGCGCACGCGCTTGTCGAGCCAGGGAGATCCGGGCGCGAACGACAGCTGCCACGGCCACATATGCGGCTGGGCATTGGCGTAGACCTCAAAGCCACGGCTCTTGATCTGCGCCACGGCATCCGGTGCCGGCGCCTCGATCCAGTCGACCTGGCCCGACAGCAGCGCGGCGGTGCGGGCGTTGGCCTCGGGCATCGGCTGCATCACCACCTTGTCGATCTTGGGCAGGCGCTTCGCGTCCCAGTACTGCGCGTTCTTCACCATCTCCAGACGCTCGCGCGGCACGAAGCGGCTCATCTTGAAGGGGCCGGTGCCGGAAGCATCGGCGGCAAAGGCCACCCAGGCTTGCTTGGAGCGCTCGGCCGGATCGGTCACCGAGGCCGGCACGGCAGCCAGCTTCTTGTCCCACTGCGTGGGCGAGGCCATGAACAGGTTGCTCAGGTTATAGGGCAGGAAGGAGTCTGGCTCCGACGTAGCCAGCTCCACCGTGAGGTCGTCGATCTTCCTGGCCGAGCGCAGCGTCGGCATGCGCGAGGCGGTCACGCCAACCTGGCTGGGATCGAACTGCTTGGCGGTCTTGTCGAGCACCTTGCCCACGTTCCACACCACGGCGTCGGCGTTGAACGGCGAGCCGTCGTGGAATTTCACGCCGGGGCGCAGCTTGAAAATCCACTTGGTCTTGTCCTTGGCATCGACCTTCCATTCCGTGGCCAGGTCGGCAATCAGCAGGCTGGGGCCGTTGGCCTTGGACAGGTCCCACTGGGTCAGCCCGTCGTACATCGGGATGCCGGTGAAGCGGTTGCCTTCGAAACCCTGGTCGGGCTGGCCCAGCGTGCGCGGGATGTCGGCGGCGGTCATGCCGATGCGCAGTACCTTCTCGGCCATCGCGGTGCCCGGCAAGGCGAGGATCGAGACGGCGGTGATCGCGGCAGCGGCGGCGATGGACTTCAGGCCGGGTTTTACGCTTCTTGCGGAGTCGGAAGAGAAAACGGTCACGGGCAAAGCTCCTGGGTGGGGGAAGGGGAGACGGGACCAGTTAAGCAAGTCATATGCCAGTGCCTATGCCACTGCCAGTGCCCCAGCCTTGTCCCGCTGGCGTTCCGGCCATGGCCTGTTTTTTGCTGACTTCCCCGTCTGACTCCCAACCAACCGGCTTCCCAACATGGATCAGCAACACCCTCCCCGCATCAACGCAGCACGCCTGTGGCAATCGTTGATGGACCTCGCGCAGATCGGCGCCACGCCCAAGGGCGGCGTGTGCCGCATCGCGCTGACCGAGCTGGACCGCCAGGGCCGCGACCTGGTGGTCGGCTGGTGCCGCGCGGCCGGGCTCGATGTGCGCACCGACGAGGTAGGCAACGTGTTCGCGCGCCGTGCCGGGAGCGATCCCCATGCGGTCGCGGTGGCCACCGGCAGCCACATCGACACCCAGCCCTCGGGCGGCAAGTTCGACGGCAATTTCGGCGTGCTGGCTGGCCTTGAGGTGATGCGCACGCTCAACGACCTGGGCATCGTCACCCGCGCGCCGCTGGAGCTAGCGTTCTGGACCAACGAGGAGGGCACCCGCTTTACGCCCGTGATGATGGGCTCGGGTGCCTTCGCCGGCGTGTTCGAGGCGGCGTTCATCCGCGCCCAGCGCGACCTTGACGGCATTAGCGTGGGCGAGGCGCTGGAGCAGATCGGCTACCGCGGCGAGCAGCCCGTGGGCGAAGTGCCGGGCGGCATGTTCGCGGCCTATTTCGAGGCGCATATCGAGCAGGGGCCGGTGCTGGAAGCCGCCGGGCTGCCGATCGGCGTGGTTTCCGGCGCGCTCGGCCAGCAATGGTACGACGTGACCGTGACCGGCATGGACGCCCACGCCGGCCCCACGCCGCTGGCGCTGCGCCACGACGCCATGCTGGCGGCCGCCCGCATGATCGATGAAGTCAATCGCATCGCCGTGGATGAGGCCCCGCACGGGCGCGGCACGGTAGGCTACGTGCAGGTCACGCCCAACTCACGCAACGTGATTCCGGGCCGCGTGGACTTTTCCGTGGACCTGCGCAATCTCTCGCAGGCCGGGCTGGACCGCATGGACGCCGCCATGCGCGCGTCGTTCGCGCAGATTGCGCAGCGTGGCGCGGTGGACGTGTCGATCAGCCAGGTGGTGAAGTTCGAGCCCTGCGTGTTCGCGCCGGCATGCGTGGACAGCGTACGCCGCGCCGCGGCCGCGCTGGGGCTGCCGCACATGGACGTGGTCAGCGGCGCCGGGCACGACGCCGTGTACGTGGCGCAGCGCGCGCCCACCGGCATGATCTTCGTGCCGTGCAAGGACGGCATCAGCCACAACGAGCTGGAAGACGCGCTGCCCGAGCATATCGAGGCCGGCGCCAATGTGCTGCTGCAAGCGATGCTGGAGCACGCGCGCTAAGGCGACTTAGCGCCCTAGCTTCTCAATGGGCGATCGAACGCGAGATCGCCCAGGCGCATTCGATCACCATCGGCGCCAGCTTTTTCTGCGCCTCGGCCATGCTCCAGCGGCTGGCCGGTGGCGACACATGCACCGCGCCCACCGCCTGCCCCTGGCTGTTGACGATGGCCGCGCCCACGCCCATATCGCCCAGGAACAACTCCTCGTTGTTGCAGGCGTAGCCCACCTTCCGGCAAGCCACCACCGTCTCGAAGATCGCCGCCACATCGGTCAGCGTGGCCGGCGTGCGCGCCACCCGGGCCGAGTCCTCGAGCATGGCCATCACCTGATCGTCGGGCAATGTGCTCAGGTACGCGCGGCCGCTGCTGGTGCAGTACATCGGGATGCGCATGCCAACGGGCGTCAGCACCGGGATGTACTTCGACGTCATCAACTGCGCCACGTAGACCATTTCCAGCCCCACCGGCTCGGTCAGGTTGGCGGTCTCGCCGCTGGCATTGGCGAGCTGCGACAGGTAAGGGCTGGCGGCCTGGATCAGCGCGTCGGCGGACAGGTAGTTGTAGCCGATCTCCATCACCTTGGGCGTCAGCCGGAAGCGCCGCGTCTGCGGGTGCTTGGCCACATAGCCCAGCGTTTCCAGCGTATGCACGGTGCGTTGCGCGGAGCTTTTGGTCATGCTGGTCAGGCTGGCCAGTTCGGCCAGCGTGAGGGTGCGATGGACTGCGCTGAAAGCCCGCAGCACTTCCAGCCCCTTCTCCAACGATTGATTGAAAAGCGGGTCTGGACGAGCTTTTTTTTCGTCGCTTTCCGTGCCGCTGGCCGGCGCTTCGCCGCCGTTTTCCTGATGGTCTTGCCGGTTCATGTTCGCGTTCCGCCGAGTCCTCGTATCGGTGACGGGCACCATCGCTGGGAAGACCTGCACCACGATGAATGCATATTGCACCAATATACGACCGAATCGATTATCGATTTATATGGTTTCCGTCCATGATATTCAGGTCGTCTTTCTTTGGGAATAGCGGCGATGCGCCGGCCCTCCGATTTGGGAGCGCGAGTTCTCTCACTTCGGTCGAGTGCCTTGTTTTATAAGGCTTCCAGGGAGCTTGCCTGTTTGTGGGTGGGTGAGACATGCGGCGCATGCGCGACAGTGAAATGCAGCCGAGTCGTTCTCTTTCAGTGTTTACCCGCATTCCTGATTTGTTGACGATCAGTGAAATATCAGACTAGTATCACAACAACTTCAACATTGCGGGAATTACCATGTCGAACCCGATCCGGCTGGTCGGCGGCGCCGATCACACCCCTGAGCCAGCCTCGCGCGCCGCCACCGGCGCCGCGCTGCGCGAGCAGGCCTATGCCGAGATCAAGCGGCGCATCATTTCCTGCGAATTCCGTCCTGGCGAGCCGCTCAACGAAGCCCAGGTCGCGGCCTTGCTCGGCATTGGCCGCACCCCCGTGCACCAGGCGCTGCACCGGCTGGAAGTGGAAGGGCTGGTGTCGATCCTGCCGCGCAAGGGCGTGCTGGTCTCGCCGCTGTCGCTCAACGAAGTGCTCGACATGATCGAAGTGCGCGCCACCAACGAAGTGCTGTGCGCCACGCTGGCCTGCGAGCGCGCCCACGAGAGCGATCTCAAGGCCATGCGCGAGATCGTCGACCGCTCGCCCGACCTGATCGCGCGGCGCGACATCACCGGCCTGGCCGCGCTCGACCTCAAATTCCATACCGCCATGTCGGCCGCCTCGCGCAATCGCGTGCTGGCCGACCTGCTGCGCGGCCTGCACGAGAAGCAGGCGCGCTTCTGGTTCCTCTCGCTGTCCGACCCGCAGCACCTGGAGAACGTCTACCAGGAGCACAGGGTGATCATCGATGCCCTGGAGCGGCGCGACGTGCCGGCGGTGCGCGAGGCCATCCGCGAACACATTGACGAATTCCGGAAGAACATCATCCGGACCATCTGACCGTTTTTCTCCGCAACATCCGCAACAGGTAGTGAGCAATGCCGACACTTCAATTCCACGTAGCCGGCGAGGGTGAACTCGTCCTCGATATCCAGCGCCTCATCATCGCCGGCTGGACCGGCCGCGACGCCGACGCCGTCAACCACCACATCCGCGAGCTCGAAGAGATCGGCGTCAAGCCGCCGACCACCGTGCCGTGTTTCTACCCGCTGGCCGCCTCGCTGCTGACCACCGACGCGCTGCTCGAGGTGCCGCGCGAAGACTCCTCCGGCGAAATCGAGTTCGTGCTGCTGGCGGCCAAGGACGCGATGTACATCGGCGTGGGCTCCGACCACACCGACCGCAAGGTCGAAGCCTATGACGTCACCGTCTCCAAGCAGATGTGCGCCAAGCCCCTGGGCAGCGAAGTCTGGCGCTTTGACGACGTGGCCGCGCACTGGGACCAGTTGCAGATGCGCTGCTGGCGCACCCGCAACGGCCTGCGCGAGCTCTATCAGGAAGGGCTGGTCACGCGCCTGCTGGACCCGCGCGACCTGATCCAGCGCCTCACCGGCGAAGACAAGCTGCCGGTGGGCACCGCCATGTTCTGCGGCACGCAAGCCGTGATTGGCGAACTGGGCAGCGGCGAAGCCTTTGAGGTCGAGCTCCACGATCCGGTGCGCAAGCGCACGCTGCGCCATGCTTATCGCGTGGCATGCCTGGCGGTCGCACCATGAGCACCACGCTGCCAACCATCGCCGCGCTCGCCGCCGACCTGGCCGCCGGGCGCACCACCAGCGTTGCGCTGACCGAGCAAGCACTGGCTCGCATCGACGGCCACCGTAACACTGGCGGCACCGCCTTCCTGGAAGTCGACGGCGCCGGCGCGCTGGCCGCTGCCCGCGCCGCCGACCAGGCGCGGGCCGCAGGGCTGGTGGCATCGCCGCTGGCGGGGCTGCCGGTCTCCATCAAGGACCTGTTCGACGTAAAAGGGCAGGTGACCCGGGCCGGGTCGAAGGCGCTCACGCGCGAGCCCGCCGGCGCCGACGCGCCCGTGGTGGCGCGCCTGCGCGCCGCCGGCGCCGTGCTGATCGGGCGCACCAACATGAGCGAGTTCGCGTTCTCCGGCCTCGGCCTGAACCCGCACTATGGCACGCCCCGCACGCCCTTCGACGAAGCACGCATCGCGGGTGGCTCCACGTCCGGTGGCGCGCTCAGCGTGGCGCTCGATATGGCCGTTGCGGCGCTCGGCACCGACACCGGCGGCTCCATCCGCATCCCCAGCGCGTTCTGCGGCCTGACCGGCTTCAAGCCCACCGCAAGCCGCGTGCCGCTGGCCGGCGCCGTGCCACTGTCGACCTCGCTCGACTCCGCCGGCCCGCTGGCGCGCTCGGTTGCCTGCTGCGCCGCGTTCGACGCCATCGTCAGCGGCGAAACGCTGGACAGCCGCCCCGCGCCGCTGGGCGGGCTGCGTCTGCTGGTGACCCGCGATTTCGTGTGCGACGGCCTCGACGCCGAAGTCGCCCAGGCCTTCGACGCCACGCTCGCCACGCTCTCCCGGCTCGGTGCGCAGATCATCCCGTTCGAATTCCCCGAGCTCAAGCGGCTGCCGCAGATCAACGCCGCCGGCGGCCTCACGGCAGCCGAAGCCTGGCACTGGCACAAGCAGTTGCTGGCCGAACGCGGCGATGCCTACGACCAGCGCGTTGCCATGCGCATCCGCCGCGGCGAGCAACTCGGCGCCGCCGACTACATCGAACTGCTGGCCGAGCGCCGCGCCATGCAGGTGCGCGCCGCCGACCTGCTGCGCGAAGCCGACGCCTGGCTGATGCCCACGGTTGCCGTGCGCCCGCCACGGCTCGATGCCCTGCAAAGCGACGAAGCCTTCTTCGCCACCAACGGCCTCGTGCTGCGCAACCCCAGCGTGCTCAACTTCCTCGACGGCTGCGCCGTATCGCTGCCGATGCCGGCGGCGGAGCAGGGCATGGGGCTGAGCGTCGGCGGCCTGAACGGGCGCGACGCGCGCGTGCTGCAGGTGGCCGGCGCCATCGAAGCCGCGCTGCAGTAACACGTAGTAGCCAGCAGAAAAGACCGAGGGCCGCGACCAGGCAGCGCGGCCCCGTCAATCAACACCCAAGGAGTACCACCGATGTCTTCCGTGATGACCGGCGCCCCTGGCGCCCTGGAAAGCCCGGCCCACACCCCGGCAGAGCGCAACGAGGCCTACCGCAAGATCGCGGTGCGGCTGATCCCCTTCCTGGTGTTCCTGTTCGTGCTCGCCTGGATAGACCGCGTCAATGTCGGCTTTGCCAAGCTGCAGATGCTGCAAGACCTGCAATTCAGCGAAGCCGTGTACGGTTTCGGCGCCGGCATCTTCTTCATCGGCTACTTCCTGTTCGAAGTGCCCAGCAATCTCTTGCTGGAAAAAATCGGCGCGCGCCGCACGCTCGCCCGCATCACCATCCTGTGGGGCTTTGCCTCCATGGCGATGATCTTCGTCAAGACCCCCATGCAGTTCTACGCCCTGCGATTCCTGCTCGGCGTGTTCGAAGCCGGCTTCTTTCCCGGCGTCGTGCTCTACCTCACCTACTGGTTCCCCGCTCAGCGCCGCGCCCGCATCAACGGCCTGTTCATGACCTCGTTCGCCATCGCCGGCGTCATCGGCGGCCCGCTCGCCGGCTTCATCATGAGCAGCATGGAAGGCGTCGACGGCCTCGCCAACTGGCAATGGCTGTTCGTCATCGAAGGCATCCCCTCCGTGCTTGCCGGCATCGCGGTGCTGATGTTCCTGCCTGAAAAGCCCATCAGCGCCAAATGGCTCTCCCCCAGCGAGCGCGACCTCGTCACCCGCGAGATCGAAGCCGAAAACCGCGACCCCGCCAAGCACTCCTCGCTGCGCGCCGCCTTCACCAACTCGCGCGTCTGGATCTGCGCCGCCATCTACTTCTGCGTGGTCAGCGGCAACGCCACCATCGCCTTCTGGTCGCCATCCATCATCAAAGAGCTCGGCGTCAAGGGCAACCTGCAGATCGGCCTCGTCTCCGCCATCCCCTTCATCGCAGGCACCCTCGCCATGGTCTGGAACGGCATCCACTCCGACCGCACCGGCGAACGCCGCCTGCACTGCGCGCTAGCCACCCTGATGGCCGCCGCCGGCCTTGTGCTCACCGGCATGTGGCTGCACAGCGCTGTGCTCGCCATGGTGGCGCTCACCATCGCCTCCGTCGGCATCCTCGCCGCCTTCCCGGTCTTCTGGTCGCTGCCCTCCGCCTTCCTCGCCGGCACCGCTGCCGCCGGCGGCATCGCCCTCATCAACTCCATCGGCAACCTTGCCGGCTTCGTCGCGCCCTACATGATCGGTTGGTTCAAAACCAGCACCGGCCAGCTCTCGTCCGGCCTGTACTTCGTCGCCGCGCTGGAAGCCTGCGCCACCGTCCTGGTGCTGGCATTCATCAAAACCAAGGTCGCCGCCAAGGCCTAACCGGCGAGATGCCCCGGGCAGCACGAGGGACTGGATTCCAGCGGCGCTTTGCGCTAGAATCCGCTGCCTCGTTGCGCTGCATGCGCAAAGTGCGCCGGCAGCACAGGTAACACCAGCCAGGCGGGCAGTTTCAGCCGCCTGTTTGCTTTTGTGCTCTTGTGATATTTCTCACGCTGCCCGGCACGCCTGTAATACAACGAGCACAGCGGCCTCCCGTCAGGGATGCACGCCGCAGGGACTGCGAGGGTGGCGAAATTGGTAGACGCACCAGGTTTAGGTCCTGACGCCAGCAATGGTGTAGGGGTTCGAGTCCCCTCCCTCGCACCAAAGTCTTTTTTACGTCACTTATTCGCCTCGTTTCAACTCCCGCATTTCCGCATCACTTCAGCCTGCAAAGCTAGGCCCCACAAGGCTTAGCAGGTGATTTGTGGCAATCGCCTCGTTGCACTCTGCTACTCCCATTTCACTTATCATCGGCGCTCCGGCCCCATAGCAGCCCCACGTTCGGCCCCCACGAAATGGCGCACTTTGCGGAGTCCGCAACAGGCTGGCGCGCGCAGGGGAAGGTGGCCACCATGTTGCCCACCTGGGAAGCAGCCTTCTGAAGCCCATGGCGCCGCAGCAGAAGCCGAGCGTCTTGTATTTGCGGCGGATCTTGCGAACACCTCGGCTTTTGTTGACTATTCTTTGCAATCGAAATTGGTTGATGCTGGTAGCCTGTTTGCCCCCGACGCCCAAATTCGATTGCCGACCAATGATCACCGTTCTCGCCATCGCCGTTGCCTGCGGCGCATTTCTCAGGCTTTGCGTCGCGTCCCCGTATGAAGATGCATTCGGGCTGGGGAAGTGCGATGTGGGCGGCCTCAGTGAGGGTGTGGCGCAGAGTCACGATAGTGACGGTAACGGTCAGTGGCCGAGCACTCGAGGCATGGCGGCGGATCATTGAATTGCTTCGCATCCCGTGTTCGCGATGAGGTGGATTGCGACTGGTATGCTGTCTCGAAATCAATAGCTCCCCTGCGAAACGAGCCATGAAACCCATTCTTTTGCTGCTGATCACCTGTGGCGCACTGCTCAGCGGCTGTGCAGTGCTTCCTTATGACGATGGCTACGGCGGTGGCCAAGGCAACGGCTGCCCTCCCGGGCAAGCCAAGAAGGGGAATTGTCGAGTTGACCAAGGCGGGAATGAGTCCTTTTGCCCGCCTGGGCAAGCGAAGAAGGGCCGCTGCTGAATTGCGCGCGGCGATCACTTCGTCTCTCCCTTGGCGATTGCGGCGCGCATGGCGGCGTCCATCTCCACAAGGCAAGCCGCGTCAACTATCGCTATAGCCTTGGTGTTTCCGGCCCGACGCAACCACCGATACCGCTCGGCATCGCGCTTGTCCTCGCTGGGCTGCTCTGCGGCCTTTTCGGTGGCATCACCGATATGGTCGGCGGCCATTTTCGTCACGTCACGAGAATGGCCGGCCAAGAGGGGCCGCAAGGCATTGGGGCCGCCAGTTAGTCCGCGGTGCTCATATTGACCGCAGACAAACTCGATAACGCGGGTCTGTTCATCCGTCAGCACGTGGCCGCATGTCTCGCAGGAGATATCGTCGTAGTTGGCTATCCTATTGGGGTGTTCGCACGGCGCCGGCGAGCGGCGCAGTCCGGGCACGGATCAGTCTGGTAGCCCGCAATCGGCGCCGACGAAGCCGCTGATCTCGCCTCGGCCATTGCACATGCTGCATACCGGCGGCGCGGGCCTCTGCGGCGACGCGAACGCGCTTGGCGTCGGCAACCATCTCGCGGCCTCACGCTCAATTGGTATGGCAGTCATTTGCATTCCAATATGCTCGCGGCACTGCATTTGGGAGGTTTACGTATCAGGATGCCGGCGAGACGCGCACCATCAAAGGGGCGTGGGTAGCAGCAACGATTGGATCGGTGCTTTCGGAGTCTCCCCGGGCCCGTGTGCCTGCTGCTGGAAACCATTGTCGCCAGTCCTATGGCGCATTTCCTCTTGTGGGATTTCCGTATTTGTCGTTTCGCCACACCACCCCGATCCAGCGATCTACATTCCCCCATAAAGGGCTATTGCAGACACCGCCAGCGCGTCGGAGACTGAGCATCACTTCACTCTCATGAAGCTGACATGGAAGCCACAAAAGTGCAGGGCGACGCCGCCAAGAAAAACGCCATGCGCGCCGAGATGCTTCGCGCGCAGGCGAGGCGGTTCATGAAGTTCGTGGGCGAATGTCTTGCTCAGGAGGGATTCATGGCCCGCGCCGCGGTGGAAGGCCCAGCTTTGCCGGGTGACGAGAGAGAGAGTTTCGAGCTCAATACTAGCTTCGGCCGCGTTTATGCCCAGTTCGGCTTTGCGAAGTGGGATGGACGCCTCGTGGGGCGGTACCAATTCTCGCGCTTCATTCTAGGCGCGGATGAGATGATCCGGCTGGTCCCATTCCACGTGATTCTGATCGAGGATCAGGGGAACGCAACCTTTGCCGAGGATGGCTTCTTCGAATGGAAGATCCCAGATAGTCCGGATAGCAACTACGGTCCGGCGCTCGTCGGCTGTTTGCTCCACGGATTCCAGGAGTCGCTTCCACAGATAAAGCGACCACAGTAGAACCAGAACCGATTTGCCGGAACGCAGCCACCTTCGGGTGGCTTTCTCTTTTCCGCAGCCCTGACCGGCTGCTGCTCTTGGCCACCTCCGGGTGGCTTTTTCGTCTAGGGCGCCAGCGTGCGCACCAGTCTCGACTTCAGCGGCCAAGGCCTAAATGCGAGAATCCAGACGCAGGCCAGAGGCCCAAATACAGGTATCAGGGCTAGATACTCGTAGCCCGACTCGAAGCGAGCCGTCCGGAAAACCTTCCGGAATGGGAAGAACCAGAGCGCCTCGAAGACGAGAAAGCCCAGCAGGAAGATGCTCATAGCGGCCTCATGGTGCGGTGCACACGTTGGAAGCAGTGTACGGCCGGTCTGCGTTCTTTGATTCCCCAATATTGGGGGATCGTTTGGGTTCCTCGAATGACTCCCCACCCCTCAGCATTTTCTCCACACAAAGCCAGTTTCCGCGCTGTCCGGATAGGCAGCAATGACGCAAAGCCATGGCTCGCCCCGAGCTGGCTTCTTCTTTGCCGGGGTCACAAATGCCCGAACCAATTGGCGGCGCTGCCGTAGCCGGCGCGGCGGTCGTGCAGAAGTTCGGGCTGCAGGCCCGGATGCACGACTACATCGGCCTGGTGGCGCTGTTCGGCGTTGTGTTCGCCTGCGGCCTGCCCGACTGGGCCATCGTGCGCTGGCTGTTCAACTTCATCGAGCGCCGGCGCGACAAGGACCTGGGCGAGCTGGCGCTGCGTGCCGGCTACGAGGTCAGGCTGAAGGCGGCGGCAGGGGTGTGCAGATAGGCTGTGTAGGGTGACGCATGACGGCGTGCCCTGTCCCGCATACTTGCCTCACTTGGTGCGAGGCGTTACGTAGGGCGTAACGAGTTCAAAGCAATCAAAAAGCACTGCAGATTTTTTCGCCTTGGAATCATAGGCATGAACCTCGATGCATTTGTACGCGCTTTCGCCCCTTTGGAGGAAGAACGTTTCGGTTGCTACCCCGATTGGAGTCGAGTCGTTCGTAACCGCGGCAATGCCGTAACCACGTGCAACAAGCTCGGATAGCGACAACCCAACGCGCTGCCATTGGCTGTCAGGCGCTTCAACTGCTTGAGCGGATAGCGCGGCTGTAGCGAGGAAAAAGGAAGCGATACGGAGGGCTTTCATTGTGAAGTCGCAGTTGATTCCACCGGGGGATGCGGTCATGGCGCCTTCCTTCGTGGCGCGAGTGGCGCCGCCTCAGTTTCCATCATATGCGCAGGAAACGGCAGCCTCAAATCTGAGGGGCCCCTGGCGTGACGAGCGCGCGGCGGCATACTGAGCTCCGGTGGGGTTTCTGCATCCGTTGTAGGCGCGGCCGCCGCCGGCCGCCAGAGGGCGGGGTCCCACAGGCCTTCCAGGACAGGTTGTACCGCACAAAAATTGCCGCGACCTGGGAGGCGAGTCGCGGCACTGCGGCTGATCGGGGAAGGGGGGCGCCGAGTTGCCGGTGGGCGTGCCTGTCGTCTCGGTTTAGGATCGTTCCTGATGACTTCTTCGTGGCGTCCCATTGGCAAGCGCCAGCGGCCGCTGTTTGCGTATAGGTGCCGGACATCCTGGTTGGGCTATGAATGCGACCCTCCATACGCACCTGATTTCCGAGCCAGTGGCTCGCTTCGATGGAGATGCGCTCACCGCTTACGCTTCCGGATTCGATTGGGTAGTTGCCCGGTTTTCCACCGATGCTCGGCTGGACGGCCGGCGCAGATAACGAGACCATGGCGCCTGCGCATCCGTCCGTAGCAAGCCCTGGCGGACGCCGCTTCAGAGGCGACACCGCCGGGCCATCGGAAGCCTTATTTGACCTGCGGAGAGCTTGCCCGATTCGATCCTGTAAGACTGCATGCCTGCTCGACTGCGCGGCTCACCCGTGCCGGTATCAGTCCACTTAAACGCGAAGCGAAACCAGGCTCGATTATCTTCGAATGAGTGGTCATGGACGACGACATATATGCCGGGGCGTTCTTGTTGGACCTTAGCAATCTCTGCGTAGTCCTCCCGCGTTACCGTCCGATTGCCTTGTTCATCGTGTCGAATGTGGTGCGTTCCTACGCAGTCGGGGACGAGATCAAACCGGCCCTCATGCCAAACGCTCTCCCAGCGGTCGAATAGATCGGCCGGGTACCTTCGGCAGCACTTCTCTGGCACGCGCGGCTGTGAGGCGATGCTTCTCTTGGGTCCGTTCCCACGTTGGTGAGCGCAGGATCACTTCTCGCCTTGCGCTCTTGAGGTGGGTAAGGGAGGCTGGTTGCTCATGGCATTGCTAATCTATTTAAAATCAATGACTTGTTGGATTCTCTGGCCGCGCAAGCACCCGCAGGGGGGTGATTCTCTACCTTGTCAGGCGAGAGCTCAGTTCGCCGGCGTTCTTGCTGTCCGTGCGTTGCGCCTAAGATGCGCGGGTGAGGGCGCCAATGGTCTTGTGATGCACACGTTACGATTTCGTAACGTGTCGGCGCGGGGGGGCGGGATAGACTGAATCGCATAGGTCCTCATACGTGGGCTATAGGAGATCGAGATGCGGAAGATCAAGGTGTTCGCCAGCTTGGCGCTGGCGGCGTGTACTCTCACTTCGATTGCGGGCTATGCCCAAGATAGGGGGCCTGGCGGCGATGATCGCGGAAGGCCACCCATGGGTCATGATCAGGGACAAGATCACGATAGCCAGCACGGCTACAGCGACCGCGGCCGGCATGGTGACCACCATCAGCAAGGTGACAGAGGCTGGGAAGGTGACAGGGGCAGGGAACAGATGGACGAAAGGTATGGCCCTGATCGTCGCGCCGATCGTCCGGGCCCTGGCAGCTGGCACAAGGGTGAAAGGGTCCCCCCGGAATACCGTCAGCGTCAGTACGTGATCGATGACTGGCGCGCCTATCGGCTGTCGCCTCCGCCGCGCGGATACCAGTGGGTGGGCGTTGGCGGGGATTACTTTCTCGTCGCCGTTCCGACCGGCGTGGTCTTCCAGGTGGTCATCGGGCGCTAGGTTGCGCACAGCAAAAAGCCCGCCGGGTGGCGGGCTGCGATGATTTGACGATAAGCCCTTAGTGTCGATGGATCAGGCGGTCAAACCATGTCTGGACGGCACGCTGTTGTGCCGATAGCAGGGTCGGATCATGTTCGCGGAGCACCCAGACAACGATCGCGCATAGCGCTAATCCGACGAGCAGGACGACTAGCGAGGCAACCATGGCGCCTCCTATTGGGTGACTATACAACCAGTGTAGGCCATTCCCGCCGTGCCCGAGCGTGTCAAGTCCTGACATAGGTTGACACGGACAAGAGCCTGCGCCTTAGGCGGGGCGACGCATTAGAACGTCAGTTCTGACTCAAGTGGGGTCCACCCGCGAGCGCCGTGGGTCTTCATGTCAACCGCCTCCATTTCCTTGCCTTGCCCCTGGCAGTACTCGTTGGCACGACGCAGGCTGCTGGCCTTGATTAGATTGGCTCAAACCGGCCCGGTGGAATGCCCGCTCCTCCGTTTTGTGGAGAGTCAAGCAAGGGAACGCGCCACGCGCAGCTGCGATGTAGGCGGCCGCGTTGCGGGTGCCTTCTGCTCAATAAAAGGTCTCAGGCTGGCCGCATGCGGCCTACGCGCAAATCCCGAGGCGGCAGGCGCATCCCCGACTTGCTGTCATGGTATCTCGCAACGACGAACCGCCTGTAGGACGAAATCCGGCATGAAATCAGTGCGCACCCGATAGCATTTGCGTATGGCTTGAAGGATGCTGAACTACCCAGCTCGGACAAGCCCATGCTGCTCTTTGTGATCGTTACCCTTGCGGCAATTGGGGTGATCGCCATTGTGATTTCCCTGATGAAATAGTGTCAATGCTCCGATCCAGTTCCCCGAAGACCAGACGAGGCTAACGGGGGCGCCAGGTCGGCGAGCATCGCGCCAACGGCCGGTACGCGGGTCGACTCCTACTACAGCGGGGAGTCCCACATCTGCAGTCTTGGTTTCCAGCGACGGCGGTTAATTTGACGTGTCGCTCAATGCAGCCATTCGTTGAGAGAAGCTGCTTCAAGATGAAGTCGGAGTGGCCAGTCTCAGCGCGCGGTCGCGGATCCTTCCTAGGAGATGCTATGGCTTTCAAATACACCTTCATTGATGTAACCAACGCCACGCCCGCCGGCGCCCCCGTTCTCGTGGCTGAACTGACCGCAGACGCGCCCATCGCGCATCTCGCTATTGGTGCGGTCATTCGTCTGCCGGACGCTGGCGGCAAGCCTTGGCTGGTAAAGGAACTGAGCCTGAGCCCGACGATCCAGGCGAACGTGGTCGGCGCGGACCTGGCGGTCTTGGTCTATGTGACTGCCGAGTAGGCCTCCGGCTTTCGCAGACATCCACGAACGCGCTGTGTGGCTGTCACGCAGCAATTCCCAGCATCTTTGCCGGCAGTGGCGGGTACTGCCGAACCTGACCGCATGCCGAACAGGATGCTCCGGCGGGTACCACGGTCAGCCTGCCGCGGCTTGGAGCCGTCGAACTCGCGCGCCCGCTCCGGATCCCGGCAGGCCAGCCAGTCATCCTATTCCGCCCGCGGCACAATCACCGTCATCCGTTTTTCCTTGCCTGGGGCGTGGAGGCGGTTCATGAGCGAATGCCTGTACGCCGCTCATGGGGCAGATCATGTTGTCCGAGGGGGGGCCGCCGACAGTTGGCTGCCGCAATGCCGCTTGCATGACGAGTCAACGATTGCGAAAATCGCGAGCGGTTTTGGACGATGCTGACGAACGCGCGTCGCAACAAGGGCTCAAGAAACAACCCATGAAAAAAATGACAACGCTTTTTCTAGCGTTAACGGTCGCCGGCTGCGCAAGCTCGGCGGCGCCGAACTTCGTGAACGGAAGATATTACATGGCAGGCGATTCGACATGTGAGCGATACAGGGTTCTTTCGCCAAGTCGAATCATGTGCTTTAACTCGGACGGTCAGGCAACCGGATACAGAGACGCCATGACCGATCAGCAGTTGCAGATGTATCAGTTCAATCAGCAGATGACTGTCCAGCAAATGCAGCAGCTCAACGCGCAATTGCAGCAGCAAAACCAGCAACTGCAGCAACAGCAGAACGCATGGCGTCAAATGCCGCAATACGTGGCGCCGCAAGCTGCGCCTCTGACACCACAAGACGGCAATCAGATCCGGTGCATCAACACTGGGCCGGTTACTCGCTGCCAATATTAATGACGCATTGCGCCGCCTCCAGGGCCGCAAACGCAAGCCACCCGCGATGGTGGCTTTTTTTATGGCTGCCGGCCCGTTGTCGGCGCTCGCAGTAAGCGCTATTTCGCTGAGCCGCCCGGCTCCCAGGGCGGGTTGGGCTGCGCCTGGTCATAGGCAGGGCTGGGTGGCCAAAGTGAGCGCCAAGGGCAATCAGCGGCTTGCCAGCACCGTTGTCACGCCAGCGCCGGGCACGCCGTATCGGGTGTGGGCATAAAAAAAGACCGGCCGAGACGGGAGATCCTTGCCGGTCTTGCGCAGAAGCAGGAGCGCAAAGGGGCACAGCAGATGCCGTGCGGCGCGAATTAAATCAAATTAAGATCTGGTATGCAACAAATTTAATTTGTAAGAGCGAGATGACAAGATGTCCCTAAATTCAGTCAAAGCTCGCCATGTGCCGGCTTCTCCATTTTTTGGGGCCTTGGCGGCCGAAACAGCCTTCCGGGCCGCCACTGGCCTGTCGCCGGCGCTCTCCGCGCGCTGGCGGACGCAGGCAACCGCCTGCGGGCTACGGGCATAGACGACGGGAGAGCCGTTTTCCAACGCGACCCCAATTTGACAGGATGCTGTCAATTAGGTAAAAATGACAGTATCCTGTCAAATTGATGGGTGGCTCGGCGCTTTGGTGATGCGCCCGGGCAAGCTATTGATGCTGTCTATTGCACTGCTGATCCCAGTTGCCGAGGGTTCACCAATTTCCCCGCGACAGCCGCGGAATCGATACAGGAGATCACGATGAAGCAGACAACAGTCGCTGCAACGCAGGGCAATCTTGCGCTGCTTGAAGCGGGTGACGGCACCGATCTGCCCGTGCTGTTCCTGCATGCGGACTCGGGCAGAGCAAGCCAGTGGTCGGAGATGCTCAAACGCATCGGGCGACGCAGGCGGGTGTATGCGGTTGACTCACGGGGAAGCGGAGATAGTGCCCCTGCTGCGGATGGTGATTATTCCTATGCGGGGCGAGCACAGGACATTGGCGATACAGCCGCGTCCTTGAAACTTGATCGGTTCATTGTCGTGGCACACAGCGGCAGTGGTGCGGCTGCGCTGGAATATGCTGCCAGGCACGCGGGCCGGGTGGCGGGACTGTTCCTGCTTGATCCTGCGACGGATCCACGGGCGCTTCCTGCTGATGTTCGCGCCGGGTTTCTTGAGGCCCTGAATGGGCCTGCGAGCCTTGATGTGCAGCGGGGGTTTTATGCTTCGATTGCGGGCAACAACCCACAGGTAAAGGCCAGAGTGTTGGAAGACTGTGCTGCGGTTGACCCGGCAGCCCGGCTGGGATTTGCGGCCGCGTTCGCAAGCTGGAATCCCGAAGCTGCGCTCGATGCATGGAAAGGCCCCATTTTTCTCCTGGTCAGCAGCGCAAACGACAAGCCAAGTGCGCTCCATGCGCTGCGCCCGGCGTTGCCGCATGCCGTGGTGGCCGATACCGGGCACTGGATACAGCTCGACCAGCCCGATCGCGTCGAGCGAGAAATCCTGCGTTTCATCGCTAGCGTCCAATAGGAAGGAGTTCGGGAATGACTGTCAATAAGACCAAAGCGGGCATGATTCTGACGGATATTGTGCTGATGGTGTTCCGTCTCGAGGGCGGTTTCATGGAAGCAGCCGAACAGATCGCTGCGCCAGCGGGATTGACGGCGGCCCGTTGGCGCGTTCTTGGAGCCGTGCTCCATGAACACCGCACTGTCGCGGAGATTGGGCGCTTCATGGGGCTAACCCGGCAAAGTGTGCAGCGTCTAGCCGATGTCCTGGTAGGCGAGGGTCTAGCGATGTTTATCGACAATCCATCACATAAATCCGCCAAATTGCTCGCCCCAACCGCCGCAGGCCATTCCGCTGTGGCGCTATTGGCAACGCGTCAAGCGGCCTGGGCGAATGCAGTCAGTCAGAAATTCAGCGCTGAACAGCTCATCCAGTGCAAAACAACGATCGAAGAAATCATCTCTTGTGTCGAGGCGACGCCAATTAGCCCCGGCAAGCGATAAGCGAGGGCGCTGGTGCTACGGTAGAACGCCCATGCGCAACTTCCTCTATACGCTTGAACCTGCCAAGGAGAAGCTTGTCCCGCATTGAATCGCGCTTCTCGATTCAACGCCCCGACTGCTTGTCAGATTTCTCCGTGCCGCGTCTCATTTTCAGGCGAGGAATTCGACAACCCCACCGTTTAAGTGGTACATCGCTCCGACAATTTTTAATTTTCCATCTTTCTCCATCGGCGCCAGCACGCTACTCCCGTTTCGTATTGCGTCGATCGTGCGCCGAACATTGGTTTGTGCCACCGCATCGACAAATTCATCATTCTTGCTGCTTCTGTCACCAGAGTACTGCGTTTCATCCACAGCCGGTCTGATCTTGGCCAAGAGACCGGTCAGGTTTCCCAGTTCAACGTGATCAATCGCGCCCTTGATTGCCCCGCATCCTGTGTGCCCCAGCACCAAGATAACTTTAGCGCCGGCCGCTGCACAGGCGAACTCCAGGCTTCCAATGAGATCGTCATTGACAATATTGCCCGCGACACGCGCGTTAAAAGTATCGCCAATTCTCGTGTCAAGGATGATCTCGGCCGGAGCCCGGGAGTCAATGCAACTCAAGATCACCGCCGCTGGATACTGCCCGCCGGCAGTCACTCTTTTTTGTGCCAGATAATCGTGGGGTAGCATCTTCCCCGAACGGAAACGTCTATTTCCTTGCTTAAGGCTCTCGATAATCTGGTCCGGTGTCAATTTGTCCCGCTCGGACTTCGATAGCGCCGCCGCGTAAGCCGATTCAACGCCCCCCATGGTTCCCGCCAGCCCAATGGCTGCGACGCCAAGCGCAGTCTTCAGTACGGTACGTCTTCCAACGCTGTTGGAGGACGTCGCTGGACAACAGTCAGTCTTCTTGTGCATTTCATCCTCCGCAAACAACCGCAAGGCGATCGTTGTTGCCAGCATCGCGGTGCTGTCGTGCATGGGCGATTCTCTTGGCGCCGGCTCCCGGATAGGCAGCAGCAGATCGCCAAGCCACCTGCTTCGCAGCTAGCCCCAAACACATGGTATTTGAAGTGAGGTTCCCAGGCTATAGGACTTTGGTCCATTGGGGGGGGGGGCAGGTCAGCGCGGACGATATCGCTTCGTTTATACAGAAGCGGAAGCCGGACTCGCGCGGAAAGTTCGGGGATGAGGCGGCAACTCAGATCTATGTGCCTGAGCGCCAGGCAGGCATGCCGCTCGAGTTTGCCGGCGCCGCGTATCGTTTTGGGCACGCAAGAGAACGGGGACGCTCATGGCCTCGGCACGGCGGCGTCGCTCCTATTCATTTGCCCGGCTGAGCCCGGGCTGTCGACGGATTCAACGAGGTTTTGCTTCCACCGCCGCCGTAGTCCCGCGAAGCTCCCGCAGTCTGCGCAGCGGTCAACTCTTCTCGCTGATGCCCTGAAGTGGCATTGCTATAGCGCTGCGTAATGGCGCCGTTTACGCCAGAGAGCGAATTGCCCTGACCTTGTGCTGAGCCGTAGGCCGTGCTGCCGTGCTGCTGCGAGGCGGCGGCATAGCCACCGTAGCCAGCCGATCCGGAAGATTTGTAGGCCGCGAGTTGGGCGTGAACTGCGCCCGGCACCAACATTAGAGCAAGAATCGGAGTAATTCTCATGCTGCATTCCGGTTGGGTGAAAGGGGGGGGGGCGGCAAGGTGGTTGCTACACCCTCGAGAGAGGGCAAAGGGGCAATCCGTCGCCGCTATTGATTGTGGTGCGTCGCACCAGTTTCAGTACCCCGCCGTAGAGGGGAGGGCTGAGCGCGTTGCGGCGTGGGCTATATGGCGACGAGGGAGATAGCGCCGGCTGGGCATCCGGAAAGAATCGCCCCAAGCAGGAGAGTGCTGGGGCATTACGTGATAGCGGGTGACTTCGCCGTGCACGTTGGATGCTGGCTGCTAAAGCCTGTGCCAAAATCGGGATTTCGGCGATGAGGAAGGAATGAAACGATGACTGCAAATCGCAGCACCAGTCTGGATATCCGAAGGCTTTCCCCGGCGGAATGGCGGCAAGCTTTTCCTGTCATCACGCAATTGCGCTCGCTGGATGAAGCCGAGTTCCTGCGCCGAGCCCGCCGGCAATCGCATTCTGGCTACGAGCTTGTTGGCGCTTTTCAAGGCAGCAAGCTTATCGGCGTGATGGGGATGCGGCCCGTCCATACGTTGGCGCGCGGGGCACACCTGCACGTCGATGACCTTGTGGTCGATGCGCAAGCGCGGGGAAGTGGTGCCGGTCACGCCCTGATGGCATATGCGGAAGCCGACGCGCGTGCGCGCGATATGACTGCTGTGTTTCTCGACGCACGGCCGGAGGCCATTCCCTTCTATGAGCGCGAGAGCTATGTCCTCCATCCTGCTCCCTCGATGAAGAAAGTGCTCCGATCCTCCTAGTGGCCATTCCATGGAGGTAGGCAGGCGTGTCGGGTCCTCGACGCCAGCCGCCAGAGCATGATCAGCCTCTTATGCTCCTGGGGTCCCGCCCGTAGCTATTCCGCGTGCGGATCTGGCCATCCTGGCCGTGCACCAGGAGTTCCACCTTCTCGCGCTGTGCAATCGCCGTCGCGGCTTCCACCGCTTCTTCCTGAGTGAGGAAGTGTGCTCTTTCGCCCTTTGCCCCCTCGTGGATGATGTCCCACCCGTCGCCATGAGGCACGACGTGTACGTTGCGTTGCGGTATCGAATCCATGGTTGTCTCTCTGAGCAGTGCGCTACTGCTGTTTTAGGGGATGTTCTGTCCGCGGGATGGCGGGAGGTATCCGATATTTCGTCTGGACATCGGATGTCGCGCTATTTTTCCGGCTGTCCGACCAATACGTCGAGCGGGACGCGCAGCGCCGCCGCCAAGCTCTGGAAAACCTCCGGGCTGCCATCGCGTTTGCGGTTTTCTATCTGGCTAAGGTAGGGCTTGCTAAGGCCTGCCGCTGTCGCCAGCGCATCCTGGGTCATGCGGCGATATTCCCGCCATGCCTTGACCGGGTTATCCCCGGCGAGTTCGGCGTCCAGGATGGCGGCGGGGATCCGAAAGGTGTTGTCTTGGGCCTTGGCGTGGTCTGGCAGCGTGACATCGCCCGGATCCTCGACCCGGTGCTTGATCCGCTCCCACACCTCAATAGGCACTACCGCGAACTCGGGGTGGCCGTCACGTTCGATGAACTGAATATTGATCATGGAAAGGCACCTCCTCGATGGGCGTTCCGCGGCATTTGCGGGCATGGCTTGGGCGGCCGGGCCGATTGCCTGGTGAACGCGATCGTGTGCATCTTCATGTTAGCCATTGCTGCTAACAATTGTGCAAATATTGTTTGCTGGTTGCCGTCGCACCCGATGCGCGGAACCTTGATCTTTGGCCGGCGTCGCAACCCGTCAACCCGTCAACCCGTCAACCCGTCAACCCGTCAACCCGTCAACCCGTCAACCCGTCAACCCGTCAACCCACCAAAACGTCCTCGCCCACGATCGCATCAATCTCCGCATACGACCAGTCCGACTCCTCACCCACCGCCAGCTCCAGATCAATCCATGCGCGCTTGATCAACGGCTCAGCCCCCAGCCCGCGTCGCGAAACGACCCGGATCAACCGTCCGCCGCGCGCTTGTATGAACTCAGCCTCTGCTTGCGTGGACACATCGGGGACCACAACATCGCGGCCATCGAGCCGGGCCAGCGTTTGCGCGAAGTACCTGACCAATACATCCGGATCCATCGGCGCACGGTTCCATGATTCCCGAAGCGTGCGCAGCAGTTGGGCAGGTGACTTGCCCAGCGCCGGGATGACGTCATGGAGTTTGGCCAGGCCGAAGTATGTCTCATGGATGCCCGCACAGGCCTGGATCATGTGGCGCAGCGGGGCGTCGAAGGTGATGACGTGGAAGGCGTGGTTCCCGCAAGCCAGGTAGTTCGTGATGAGGTCCTGGCCGGAGCCCGGGCGGCCGCAGAGTCCTATGAGCATGAAGTTTCCTTGGTCGTGCAGCTTCAGGGAAGTCGATGCCAAAGATTACCTATGGGTAATTAAAAAGGCAAGCTCGACGGGTAATCGAGATGCCCCAAGAGGATCGTGCGGAGCGCGGGGTGATACATCCTGCAAGCCGGAAGTCGCGCTGATCTCAGCTTGCGGACGTTTTCTTGCGTGGCTTGGCGGGTGTTTGTGTGCCGCTTTCGTGAACGGCGTTGCTGGCTTGCTTGAATGCCGTGCTTCTCCCGTCGGTCTTCAGCACGCGGGCAGTTTTGGTGCTTTTCTTGTATTTACGCACCGATTGCACGGCTTCGACCTGCGTGATCAATTCGATGGCCGCGAGCATCCTGTCGATGTCTTCGTTGCGCAAGCCATTGATCAGGCGGGCGAATCGGGCGGCTATCTCGGGCGGCAGGGATTCTTCTTTTGGGGGTGCGGCGGCGTCGTGCGCGTCGCCGTCCAGCCATAGGCGAGGCAGGCCGAGCTTGGCTTCGATGTCGCGTGCGAGATGTTCGCCGATGCGTTTTTTTCCGGCTTTGCCTGTGTCCGAGAATATGCGGGAGAAGTATGAGGGGTCGCGGTCTAGCCGGTCTGACAGGCGCGCTATGGAGCCGCCAAACTGTTCGGCCATGATCTGGGCTAGGCGCTGTTGACGCGTATCTTGAATATCCATGGCCCATTAAACCTGTGCATTACCTGAAGGTAAATTTTCTGTGGGTACTTCAAATTCAATGACTAATGGGTAATTTAATGGGTGGTTTATGCATCAGGAGGCGCTTTCCGGCCATTGATGAATGGCGTGAGAGGCTGGCCGGGGTGCTGGGGATTCTGCCGGTGTGTCATTGCCCTGAGGTATCGCTTCGCCAGCCACCGGCCTGGCGTGGATCAGTAACACTCGATACGATTGCGGCCGCGTTCCTTGGCGCGGTAGAGCGCCCCATCGCTGCGTAACAGCGATAGGTCCGCGCTGGGATCGGCGGCATGCATGAGGGCAATGCCGACGCTGACGGTCAGCGTGACGATCTGGCTGCCGTCAAGCAGTGGAGTTTCCGCGATCTGATGCTGTACACGCCTGGCGAATCGTGTCGCCGCATCAAGGCTCGCATCGGGGAGCACCACGGCAAATTCTTCGCCGCCGATGCGGCCGGCGAAATCGTGCTTTTGCAGCGCATTGCGCAGCAGCGTCGCGAAACACCGCAGGGCGTGGTCGCCCATGGCGTGGCCCCAGGTGTCGTTGATGGCTTTGAAGTGGTCGAGGTCAAACGTCAGGACGGCGGCAGGGCGGCCGTCGGTGCGCTGGATCCGGGCGAGTTCCTGTTCGATCCGCACGACGAAGTGACGGCGATTGGGTAGTTGCGTCAGGAAATCGATAGTTGCAAATTCCTGCAGTTCTCCCTCGATGCGCTTGCGCTCGGTCACGTCTGTGATAAATCCGTGCCATAGCGTGCTGCCGTCCTCGAGCCGCCGGGGGCGCGCGTCGCCTTGCCGCCAGCGCAGCCCTTGCCTGGGCAGTTCGACGCGGTACTCGAGGTGCCACGGCTTCAGGCTCGCCGCGGATGCGTGAAGCGAGGCGCCGTAGGCTTCCAGATCGTCGGGGTGGATGACGGCATGGATGGGGGCTGTGCTGGCGGCTACCTGTTGCGGCGTGAGTTCGTAGATATCGGCGATGCCGGCGCTGGCGTAGGGGAGGAAGGATTCCCCCGTTGGCAGCAGGCGATGCTGGAATACCAGTCCCGGGACTTCGTTGGTCAGGCTGGTGATCAGGTCGACGGTTTGCTGCAGTTCTTCGGAGAGTGCCTGGATGGCCGTGATATCGGTGGTGGTGCCGATCATGCGCAGCGGCTCGCCGTTGCTGCCGCGGCTGACTACCTTGCCGCGGCTGGATATCCATTTATAGCTGCCATCCTTGCAGCGGATCCGGTGATCCACTGCATAGCTTTCCGTCTCTTGGTTGAAGTGGGCTTGCATGGCGGCCTGGACGTAGGCGAGGTCGTCGGGATGGACGCGGGTATAGCTGTCTTCGATCCGGTTGGTGATCTCGGACGCTTCATAGCCGATGATGGCCTTCCAGCCAGCCGAGTAGTGGATGCTGCCCGCCTGGACATCCCGGTCCCAGACGCCCGTGCCGCTTCCTGCGATGGCCAGCTCGAGCCGCTTTTCGTTTTCCGCTAGCCTGCCGGTGTCGTCGTTCAGTTTGCCTTGGGCCAGGTCGCGCTCGATGATGGCGACCGCCATGTCGGCAAAGTCTTGCAGGAGGCCACGCTCCGCCTGGTCCAGTTCGCGTGATCCGGCGTCGAACAGCCAGAAGGCGCCAAGCTGGCCGCCGCTCGATGTGGTCAAGGCGCACGCCGCATGAAAGCCCATGCATAGGCCGTCGACGAGGATGGGAGCGTCGCCAGGATGCGCATCATGGGGCACATCATGCAGCGTAACCAGCGCAACCGGGACCTTGAAGAGATGCTGTGCGAGGCGTGTCAGCGCGTCAAACCGCTCTTGCTGCAATGCGGCTTTCAGGTTCAGCGGCTTCGAGGTGTCGATGCGGTCATGTCTGGTTTCAGCTTCGGTAGAGGCCCGCATATCCAGGTCAAATGACAATTGACGTTAGCCCGAAGGTGTTGATCGTGCAGCCAGCGCTGCAGTTATGCACGGCTGCGCCAATACTATCAGACGGATCGGCCCGCGGCGGGGTCTGCTAAGGGTTGTCGGCGAAAGGCAACTCTCCCTGTGCCGGCAGCGCAGCTGGCGCCAGTCCGCCCGCGGGTGTCAGCGCGCTGACCCTCACGCCCAGCAATCGGATCTTCCGGTCCAGCGGAACGCGTTTGACGCATTCGGTGGCGGCGCGCCGCAACTGTGCGGCGTCCGCCGTCGGGGCCAGCATGCTGAGGTCGCGGGTGACGGTGTGAAAGTCGTCGTAGCGCAGCTTGACGCCGATGGTGCGGCCCACATAGCCCTTGCGGCGAAGGTCTTCCGCCAGGCGCTGGCACAGGCCGGTGAAGACTTCGGAAAGGGTCTGGCGGTCTTGCTTGGGGTGCAGATCGCGCTCGAACGTGGTTTCCCGGCTCATGGATTTGGGCTCCGAGCTGGTGACCACCGGGCGTTCGTCATGGCCTTGCGCGATCTCGGCTAGCCAGGCGGCGTAGCTGCGGCCGAAATGGCTCTGCAGCATGCCCAGGTCCGCGCTGGCGAGGTCGCCGACCGTGGCGATGCCCAGCGTTGCGAGTTTCTCGGTGGCCTTCGGGCCAATTCCGTTGACCTTGCGCACGGGCAGCGGCCAGATGCGCAGTGGCATATCGCTGGCTGCCAGCAGGGTGAGCCCGTCGGGTTTGTCGAGTTCGGAGCCGATCTTGGCGAGGAGCTTGTTGGGGGCGATGCAGATGGAGCAGCTCAGTCCCGTGGCTTCGCGCACCGCTTGCTTGATGCGGGTGCCGATGTCGGCGGGCTCGCCGGGCACGTCGCTCAGGTCGATGTAGATCTCGTCGATGCCGCGGTCTTCGATGTCGCTGGTGAAGGTGGCGACGGCAGCCTTGAACAGGCGGGAGTAGTGCCGGTACGAGTCGAAATCCGTGGGCAGCAGGATGGCGTCGGGGGCGAGTTGCGCGGCCTTCATCATGCCCATGGCGGAGAACACGCCCAGCGCGCGGGCTTCGTAGGTGGACGTGGTGACGACGCCGCGCCCGGCGTAGTCGCGCAGGCGGGCAAAGCGCCGGCTGCCGTCGGGAAGTATCTCGGGTACCGCATTTCGTCCACCACCGATCACCACTGGCTTGCCGCGCAACTCCGGGTATCGCAATAGCTCGACGGACGCGTAGAACGCGTCCATATCCAGGTGGGCGATGCGGCGGGGTGCAGATGACATGGCGTCGGCGGGTTACTGTATGCATATACAGTATATCGAATTCTGCCGACAATACCGCTGCGCCCCGGTCGCGCTACCAGCGATGCACGTAGGTGGCCGTCATGACGATGCCCGCCGCGGGCAGGTGGGAGGTGTTGTTGCTGTTGCGCAGCAACTGGCTGTAGAGCGGGTAGTAGTAGCGGTTGAGCAGATTCTGAATGCCCACTGTGATGGTGTCCTTCTTGCTGACCTGGTAGCGGCTGATGAGGTCCAGCGTGGTGTAGCTGGCCACATAGCGCCGCCCAAAGCTGTCGGCGCCGTTGAGCCGGTAGTCGTGTCCGGCGAAGAAGGTGGCTTGCAGGCGGTGGCTCCAGGCGGGCGTAGGCCGGTACTGCACGTACCCGGTGAGCTTGAGGGGCGGGATGCGGTAGCCGCTCATCTGCTGGCTCGGGCTGCCTTGCGGGGTTTCGCGGCCGCGCATCAAGGTGAAGGTGCCGCCGGTGCCCCATTGCTCGTTGTCGGACAGGTAGTCGGCGGAGGCTTCCACGCCATAGATGCGCTCGGCGGTGCGCGTCAGGATCAGGCCGTTGTTGAAGCTCTGCACGTCGCCCAGGTTGGAGGTGGTGTAGAACACCGCCAGCGAGGTCAGGGTGTTGCCGAAGGCGCCGCGCCAGCCGAGCTCGTAGTTGTTGGTCTTGACCGGCTGCAGGTCGGAGGCGCCGAGATCGAAGCCGGCGCGCGCATTGCGTACCTGCAGGCCGATGTCGGGCAGGTTGAAGCCCTGGCTGAACGCGGCATAGAGCTCGTGCCCCTTGACCGGCTTGTACACCACGCCGACATTGCCCAGCAGCGCGGTGTAGTCGACCGAGCCGCCCTTTACCGTAGCCGGCTGTGCCAGGCGCGATTGCGACAGCGGCACGAAGTCGTTGAAGCGGGCGTTGGCGTACTGATAGCGCAGGCCGCCCTCGGCCGACCACTGCGCGTTGAACTTGTGCTGCAACTGGCCAAAGCCGCCCAGGCTGCGCGTGGTGATCTGCGGCATGTAGGTGAGCGTGCCGGTCTTGTTGAAGACGCGGCCGCCGCTGGCGTCATAGGCCTTGGGATCGAAGATGTCGATCGGCATGTCGCTGCGTTCCTGCTCGAAGTCCAGGCCCCATACCAGGCGGGTGCGCTTGGCGCTGTCCAGCGGCGTCTTGATGGTGAGGCGGCTGCCGAACACGTGGGAGTTTTGCATGGACTGGTCGACATTGCCGCCGCGCGTGACGACCGCGCGCGCGTCGAAGGGCGTGAAGCGCGTGAAGTAGTCGCGGTAGTAGAGCTGCGCGCAGACCGCGCTGCCTGCCAGGTCCTTGTGCTCATATTCGAGATTGACCAGCGTGTTGCGGATCTGGTTCTGGTCGGCGAGCTGCAGGCCGCTGATGGCGCGTGCGGGCACGCTGCCCGGCGTCAGGCGGGCTACCGATGGGTCGGAGGCGTAGTCGGTGTCCTGTTTGGCGTTGAAATGGCTCACCGCAAGCTGCACGCGCTGCTCGGGCGTCAGGCGCAGGCCGAGCTTGCCGCCGATGTTGTAGTTGTCCGACTGGAACAGGTCGCCCTGGCTGGGCTCCGGAGCGACGCGCTGGCCGCGCGCATCGTAGGCGCTGCCGATGCGGCGGGCACCGACGTCGAAAGCATAGTCGACCATCCCCTCGCTGCCGGAAACATGCTGCTGCAGCTGGCCGGACAATCCATCCGCGCGCAGCCGGGACAGCGGCGAGGTGAGTGAAAACGTGGTCTCCGACAGCGGCGGGCCGCCGGCGGGGCGCGTGTTGATGGAGACGATGCCTCCGGTGGCCCCGCCGCCGTAGATGGCGCTGCTGCCGCGCAGGACTTCGATGCGCTCGATCAATGCGGGGTCCACGTTGGCGAGGTTGCGCGCCGAGTCCCGGTTGGTGTTCAACGGAATGCCATCGACGAGGACCAGCATGCCGCGGCCCCGCAGGGTCTGGCCGAAATCGGTCACGGTATGGCTGGAGTCGGCCATGCCGGGAACGACCTTGGAGAGCAGGGTGGCGACGCTGTCGGAGCCGGTCTTCAGCGCATCGAGCTCCTCGCGGTCGATGACCGTGACTTGCCGCGTGGGGCGCATCAGGTCGCTGGAGGTTCGCGAGGCGGTGACTTCCACGGCTTCGAGCATCCTGGCGGCCTCCGGGGCGGGCGCGGTCGTCGTTGCCGGGGTGGTCAACGTTGTGGTGGCGGCGACCGGTGCGGCGGCACCGGCCTGGCCCACGGGCTGCAGCACGATGCCGCTGCCATTGCGCTGGTAGCGGATGCCGCTGCCCTTGAGCAGCATATCGAGCGCGGCTTCGGCGGGCATGCTGCCATGCACGGCCGGGGCTTGCTTGCCTGCCACCAATGCGGGCGTGAAGAACAGCTGGAGCGATGTTTGCCGGCCGAGCTGCGTGAGCGCGTCGGCCAGGGGCTGGGCACGGATGTCGATCGCCACCGGCGATGGCAAGGCTGGCTGGGCAGTTGCCGGCGTGGCAACGGCGCCGATCAGCGCGGCGGCCACGGTGGCCATCAGGAGGGGCCTGGCGCGTGCGTGGCGGGCCGGGATCTGTTGCTGCTTCTCAGGATGTTGCTGGTTCACGTCGGGTCTTCTCGGAGAGGCCGGATTGGCACAAAGGCACGCAGGCCCGCGGCGCGCGGGCACGTTCCGGGAGAAGACGAAACGCGGAGCAAAAACCTGAATCTAGCGTGAAAATATTTCCGTGCTGCCGTCGGGCAGGGTGCGCACGCCCACCGGCAGGAACTGCGGCAGGGCGGCGAGCAGGGCATCGGTATCGTCGGCGCGGAACACGCTGCTCAGCCGCAGTGCGCCGGTGCCGGCGTCGCGGATCCTGACCGGGCTGCGCCGATAGCGGGAGACCTCGGCGGCTACCAGCGACAGCGGCTGGTCCTTGAACAGCAGCTTGCCTTCGCGCCACGCCACGGCGGCGCCGAGATCGACCGTTGCCGCGGGCGCGACCCGGCCGTCGCCGGCAATGCGCGTGCCAAGGCCGGCCGACAGGCGCGCCGCAGACGCAGCTGCACTGCGCCCTTGTACGCTCACCGACCCGGATTCGACCGCGACCGTGACCTCGGCGCCGTCCCGGCGCACGTCGAAGCGGGTGCCGGTGACCGTGACGCTGCCACTGCCGGCATCGACCACGAAGGGCCGCTCGTTGGCGTGGGCGACCTCGAACATAGCCTCGCCGTCTGCCAGCGTCACAGTGCGCTGGCCTGGCTCGAATCGTACCGATAGCCGCGTGCGCGTGTTGAGCTCGACGACGGAGCCGTCGGGTAGCGTCACGCGTTGCCGCTCGCCAGGCGCGGTGCTGAAGCTGGCTGTGTAGTGGCTCGCATCGCTGGCCACATAGGTAGCCGGGCCGGGCGCGACCTGCTGGCGCATGAGCCAGGCGGCGCCAACGGCCACCGCGCAGAGGCTGGCCAGTATGGCGGCGCGCAAGGCAGGTCCCGATCTCCGGGCGGCGGCGGCCGGTGCTGGGTCTTGCGCCAGGGCGCGCAGGCGCTCCGGGTCGAGCACGCCTGCCACTTGCCAGATGCGCTCCAGCGCGGTGTATTCGGCCCGGTGCATGGGGCTGGCGCCAAGCCAGGCCGCCATCTCAATGCGTTCTTGCTCGCTGAGTGAGCCAGCGCGGACGCGCGCAAACCAGCGTGCCGCGGCTTCACGGGGAGCGTCCGGCGGCGGCGTCGGCGTCATTGGCGTCATCGGCGTGCGGCCCCAGGGAGGGGCGCGGGCAAGGAGGAGGGGGCAGGAGCCTGGATCAAGGCGTGGTACTCAATGGGGTGCTTGCGGGCCGAGCCGGTCGCGCAGATGGCGCATCGTGCGGATCATGTGTTTTTCGACCATGTTCCTGGAGACCTGAAGGCGCTCGGCGATCTCTTGCTGGGAGAGCCCTTCAAGGCGTTGCCAGACAAAGACCTGACGGCATGCCAGCGGCAGCTCCGCCAGCGCCTGCTCGAGCGCGGCGGCGAGCTGGATAGCGTGGAGCGCGGCTTCGGGATCGCCGGAGCTTGCGTGATGCGTGTCGATGCTGTCAAGCGGGAGCGTCTGCCGGCCTCCCTCGCGCCGGAAGGCGTCAATGGCAAGGTGGCGGGCGGTCTGGTGCAGGTAGGCGCGGGGATGCTCGGGCGGGCTGTCCTTGCGCTCCAGCACCTTGAGCAGCGCGTCCTGAGTCAGGTCCTCGGCATCAAAGCGATTGGCGAGCTTGCGAGTCCAGGTGCCAACCAGCTCTTCGTAGTAGGCGAACAAGCCGAACGCGCGCGAGGGATGTGACGGCATGGCGTGCGCGCGGTTGCGGGTGGTTGCAAATGCGACGTATTATCATTTGCGCGGGCAATGTTCGTCAATAGCTACATTGAGTGGCGCGACAGAGCAGCAATACGGAGCAGCAACATGGCGCCCGCCCGCCGGCGCGAAAAAAAAAGCCCGCGAACTGCGCGGGCCTTTGAAAGCGCAGCCGGTGTAAGCGGATCCGGCTGGCTCGCGATTGTCGCAATGGCCGTCGGAATCTCTTTCCCCTCTGGCGATGGGATCAGCGGAGCAGGAAGGCGATATCGTCGACGCTGATCTGCCCCGGCGCGACGCCGCGGCGCTGCTGGAAAAGGATGTGCTGGAGGACCTGGCGGCGCTGCCTGGCGAAGACGGCCAGGTCGATGGTAATGCCGGCCCGGGCGTAATGCTCGACCAGCAGCTTGTAGGCACGGTGGCGCATCTGCAGGGCTTCGCCCTCGGCGCGCAGCCGGCCGGTGTCTTCGGGCGGCGTCACCTCGGCCCGGCGCAACGCCTCCATGGCGGCGGCGTGCATGTCGCGGTAGCGGTCCAGTTCGGTTTGCGTGGCGTGCAAACGCTCGCGCAGCGCGCGGACCTTGCGCTGCAGCTTTAATGTCATGCCAACGCCGTGCTCGATGAGGGCGACGGTTTCCAGCGCGTGGCTGGCTGCGGCGATCGTGTTTTTCCAGATGCCCCTGTCTGTCACCTCGACGTCCGGCGCCCACCCGTTGCTGGCTCCGCGCAAGCTTTTCATAAGACCCCTTGACCCTAGTGTTGATGTCAGGCGGACAGCTTTATGGTTGCCGTCCTGTCCTGGACCACGGAGATCGTGCCACCGTGGTTGTGATGCGAATCGTACGGTCTGGCCGTGCGCGGGCGAAGTAGAAGATGCTTAGATCTGGTTTTCCCAACACCTATGTCGCGTCATGTCTGTGCGGCTCGACACCAGGTCATCGGTAAGCGATATGGCAATGAGAAGCGGTCTTCTCCAGACTTGCTGATGGGATAGTTGCCCAATCCGGCGCAAATACGGCAGTCCCGCCTTCTATACCGTACAGAGGGCGGCGAATCGGACTAGGATACAGAGATGGCACTTAATTTTCCCAATCCCAGCCGGAGTTACGACCCATCCAGGCATTGCGTATGTTTTTGGGGCTACGACAGTTCGCGTGAGATCTCCTTCGAGGTCGACCGAGCGGTACTCTCCAACCTCAGCCCCGAACTGCGCCCGGACGAGCCTGCCGTGCTGGAGGCATTCGACCGCCACCGCGACCACATCCTGGAACTAGCACGCGGGCTTTATTCCCGCAGCCGGCAGAACAGGTACACCATCTCCTGACGGCGGCACGATCGCTGGCGATTCCGATCGTGAGGGGCGCTCGCCCGTCACGATGCCTTTGCCGTGCGAGGCGGCAGCGATGCGGGTTCCGCCACCATCTTGTCCGCCGCATAGGGGCGCAGGAAACTACGCGCCAGTTCCGTATCCCGGCAGTTCAGCCAATCGTCCCAATCGGTGGGCGGCACGATCACGATCATCCTTTTTTCCTTGCCCGGCGCATGGAAGCGGCGCATCAACGGGTGGCGATCCGAGTTGATGGTCAGCATGGTGAAGCTGACGGCCTGCTGGCCATCCGCGCCTGGCCACGCGCGCCAGAGCCCCGCGATCGCCATGGGCGCGGCGTCCTTGAGCCGGATGCGCCAGCGCACAGCCTTGCCGGTTTCGTAGTTGGGCTCGTAGAAGCAATCTGCTGGCACCAGGCAGAACTGGCCGTTCTTCCAGGCGGCGGAGAAGGTTCGTTTTTCGGCCACCGATTCCGAGCGCGCGTTCGTAGTGTCGAACTTCGCCACGCCCGGTGGAATGCGTTTCCTGGGGACCATGCCGAAGGTAGCGACCAGGCATTGCCGCTGGCCATCATGGTCCGAGACGAGCAGCGGCGCCGCATAGTCGGGCCATGTTTCCGGCGGCCATTCCTGCGCCGGGCGGGTGACGCCAAATACGTCGCGGAGCAGGCCAGCCTGCGCGGGTGCGTAGTTGATGCACATGGGCTGCCTCCAGCGGGCGCCTCTTGCTAATGGGATTTGCCAGTATGGAGGATGGGTGGGGAAGGCCAAAGCCCGGTACGGGCGAACGCCCGCTGATTGCCGAGCCGATGCGGTTGCGCGAGGCACGCAACCGGGCGCGGCCCGGCCGGCGCGAAGGTCAGCTTTCCTGCGCTTCCAGCGTGAAGCCGGCGCCGTCGTCCTGGCGCAGCATCGTCACCAGGGCGGGCATGGCTGCCTCCAGGGTTTCTTTCAGGCGCCACGGCGGGTTGACGATGAACATGCCGCTGCCGTGCAGGCCCAGCCCGCCAGCGACCGGGTGCTTGACGCGCAGGGTGACGTGCAGCCAGCTCTTGAGCGGCAGCTTTTTCAACTGCACCGGCAATTGCACGGATTCGCGGCGCTGCACTTCGGGATACCAGATCGCGTACATGCCGGTGGCAAAGCGCTGCAGGCAATCCTGCAGGCTGCGCACCACGCGGCCGTAGTCCTGCTTGTCCTCGTATGAGGGGTCGATCAGCACCAGCGCACGGCGCGGCGGCGGGGGCAGGATGGCGTTGATGCCGGTGAAACCGTCGCCGTCGTACAGCATGACGCGGCGGCCGGCGCCACGGAAGTTGTCGCGCAGCACCTGGATTTCGGTGCTGTGCATCTCGAACAGGCGCAGGCGGTCCGCGTCGCGCAGCATCTGCCAGGCGAGCCAGGGCGAGCCGGGATAGTGCTTCAGGTTGCCGTCCGGGTTCAGCGTGCGTACCTGTTCCAGGTAATCCTCGACCAGCGTCGGCATGGGCCGCTTGGCGGCGGCGGCCTGCCACAGCCGGGCAATGCCGGTCTCGAACTCGCCCTTTTTCTGCGCGTAGGCGTGATCGAGCGCGTACAGCCCGGCGCCAGCGTGCGTGTCGATGTACCAGAAGGGCTTGTCTTTCTGGCTCAACTGCTCCAGCAACTGGACCACGATGGCGTGTTTGAGAACATCGGCGTGGTTGCCGGCGTGGAAGGCGTGACGGTAGCTGAGCATGGCGAGGCGGGAAAAGGGCGTGCGGGGCGTGCAGGTGCCGGCCTGGAGGGGCCGGCGGCACAGGGCGCTATGCTACCATCGCCGGGCTTTGGGGCGGGCCGGCGGCATGCCGGAGGGCGCGCCTGGCGGGCGATTGCCGATTGCCGATTGCCGATTGCCGGCTCCTTCGCCATCCTCCGGTCCCAATGCACTTCCAGTGCATTGCGCGTCTGACGGTCCTGCGCATTTCCCATTCTCCCGACCCTTGTCACCTTGTTACCTTGTCCATGTCCCGCAGCCTAGATCTCGCCGAGCCCGCATTTTCCGCCTCAGGCTTGCCATACTCGGCGCGCTACGACGAGGCCTATCACGGTAACGAGGATAGCCTGGAGCGGGCCCGTCACGTCTTCCTTGCCGGCAACGGTTTGCCGCAGGCCTGGGGTGGGCGCGGCCAGTTCGTGATTGTGGAGGCCGGCTTCGGGTTGGGGCTGAACTTCCTGGCAACCTGGCAGGCATGGCGAGACGATCCCAAGCGTTGCCGGCGGCTCCACTTTGTGTCGATCGAGAAGCATCCGTTGACGAGCGAGGGGCTTGCCGCGATGCATGTCAGCCTTGGCGCGCAGGCGGCGCTCGTGCCGTTGGCCGCCGAGCTGAGGGCCGCGTGGCCGCTGGCGCTGCCCGGCCTGCACCGGCTGGAATTCGAGGGCGGGGCGGTCGTGCTGACGCTGGCGTTTGGCGATGTCGACGCCGTGCTGCCGCGGCTGGCGCTGGGCGCGGATGCGTTTTACCTGGACGGTTTTTCGCCTGCGCGCAATCCCGATATGTGGCAGCCGCCATTGATGAAGCGGCTGGCCCGGCTGGCTCGCCCGGAGGCCACGCTCGCCACCCACGTGGCGGACATCGTCTTCCAGCGGGGTTTGCAAGCCGCCGGCTTCGCGGTCAGTTCTGCACCCGGATATGGCTCAGAGCCACCGATGACCGTGGCGCGCTTCCCTGTCATGCGCGGCACGCGGCGGCAGCCGCCGCCATCCGCCGCCGCGTGGCCCGAGCGGCATGCAATCGTCATCGGCGCGGGCCTGGCCGGCTGCGCGGTCACGGAGCGGCTGGCCGCGCGTGGCTGGCGCGTGACCCTGTTCGATGCCCATGACGGCCCGGCGCAGCTGACTTCGTCCCACCGTGCCGCCGCCATGCATCCGCACTTGTCCTCGGATGACAGCGTCCTGTCGCGCCTGTCGCGCGCCGGCAACCTGCAGGCCCTGCGGACCTGGGCGGGGCTGGCGGCGGCGGGACATGCGCCCGGCTGGCAGGGCTGCGGCGTGCTGCAGACCGGTGCGGGCGTGGAGGACGCAGCTATCCAGCAGGCGGCTCTGGCCGCCCTGGGTTTTCCGGAAGCGTTCGCGCGGTGGATGAGCGCCGAGGAGGCGGCCAGCCGGCATGGCGCGCCGGTGCCCCATGGCGGGCTGTGGTTCGGGCAGGGCGGCTGGGCGCCGCCGCCCGAGATCTGCCGCGCGCAGTTGGCGCGGGCCGGGACGGCGGTAACGGCGCGCTATGGCAGCCGCGTTGCGCGGCTGGCGCGTGTGGCGGATGGCTGGCAGGCGCGGGATGCGGCGGGCATGGTCATGGCCGCGGCGCCGGTGGTGGTCGTGGCCAACGCGTACGAGGCGCTGCGCTTGCTCGCGCTGCGCCATATGACGATCGACCGGGTGCGCGGCCAGCTCACCACACTGGAGCCGGCAGAGCTGGCGCGCCTTGGGCAATGGCCCGATTGCGTGGTCACCGGCACCGGCTACCTGCTGCCGCGCGCCGCGGATGGCACCGCGCGCATCGGTTCCAGCTACGAGCCGGATGCACAGGAATCCGGCGCGCTGGACGAGCGCCCCGCGGTGCACGCCGAGAACCTCGCCCGGCTCGCCGCGTTGCTGCCGGCGCTTGCCGGCACGGCCGCCAGCCTGGATCCGGCAACGCTCAAGGGGTATGTGGGCGTGCGCAGCGTCTCGCACAACCGCCTGCCGCTGATCGGCCGCGTGGCCGACGAGGCCCAGGCGGCGCGGGACGCCGCGGCACTCAGCGGGGCACGCCTAAGGGATATCCCTCGGCTGCCGGGGCTTTACGCGGCACTTGCATATGGCTCGCGCGGCCTCACATGGGCCGCATTGGGGGCGGAATTGCTGGCCAGCCAGATCGAAGGGGAGCCATTGCCGCTCGAGCTCGAACTGGCCGAGGCCATCGATCCGGCGCGCCTGCTGGTGCGCGCCTTGCGCCAGGGGACCGTGGCAAGCGGTGATGTGCCCGCCGAGCCGGTTCCCGGGTAAAAACTGCCGGAACCGAATGAAAACCGTGCGATAATGCCCGTTTTCCGTTTGCGTGGACCTGCGCCCGGATGCTCTGGAAACGCCAATTTTTGCGCGTGTCCTGCGTGCGACGCGGTTTGCGTGCCGGGTATCGGCATTAGCCGTCGCTTTGCCTGTGTCTTCTCGGGCACGCGAGCGGGGTGCGCTTACGAACACAACAACACTCTGGATTGGATCAACGACCATGTCGAATGTCATTGAAAACCTTGGCAAACTGGACCGCAAGGTGACCCTGGCCATTCCCAAGGCCGAAGTCGAAAAGGAAAAGCTGGAACGTCTGGTTCGCCTGTCGAAGACGGTGAAGATGTCCGGTTTCCGTCCCGGCAAGGTACCGATGAAGATGGTCGAGAAGCAATACGGCCAGCAAGTCGAGTTCGAAGTGCGCTTCGACAAGGCTGCCCGCAAGTTCTTCGACATCACCAAGGAACAAGACGTCAAGGTTGCCGGCCAGCCGAAGTTCGAAGTCAAGACCGACGGCGTGAGCGAAGACGAAGTGGCCTTCGACGCGACTTTCGAGGTCTATCCGGAAGTCAAGCTGGGTGACCTGGCTGGCGCCGAAGTGACCCGCACCAAGACCGAAATCAGCGATGCCGAAGTCGACAAGACCATCGACATCCTGCGCAAGCAGCGCGTGCACTACCACACCCGTGGCGAAGCCGGCGAGCACGGCGACGGCGGTGCGGAAGTGGCCGCCCAGAACGGCGACCGCGTGACCCTGGACTTCGTCGGCAAGATCGACGGCGTGGAATTCCCCGGTGGCAAGGCTGACGACTTCGCCTTCGTGCTGGGCGAAGGCCGCATGCTGCCCGAGTTCGAGCAAGCCGCACTGGGCCTGAAGGTTGGCGAGAGCAAGACCTTCCCGCTGGCGTTCCCCGAGGACTATCACGGCAAGGACGTGGCCGGCAAGACTGCCGAGTTCACCGTCACGCTCAAGAAGATCGAGTGGGCGCACCTGCCGGAAGTTAACGACGAGTTCGCCAAGTCGCTGGGCATCGCCGACGGCAGCGTCGAGAAGATGCGCGCCGACATCCGCGAAAACCTGGAGCGCGAAGTCAAGCGCCGCACGCACGCCATGCTGAAGGACCAGGTCATGGACGCGCTGCTGAAGGCGAGCGAGCTGGAAGTGCCGAAGGCCCTGATCGAGCAAGACCAGGAGCGCCTGGTGGAAATGGCGCGTCGCGACCTGGAGCAACGTGGCATGCCCAACGCCAAGGACATGCCCATCCCGGCCGAAATGTTCACGCAGCAAGCTGAGCGCCGCGTCAAGCTGGGCCTGATCCTGGCCGAGATCGTCAAGGCTCACGGCCTGGACGCCAAGGCAGACCAGATCAAGGCCGAGATCGAAGACTTCGCCAAGAGCTACGAAGACCCGAAGGAAGTCATGCGCTGGTACTACGGTGACCAGCAGCGCCTGGCCGAGATGGAGGCCTACGTGCTCGAAAACAACGTGGTAAATTTCGTGTGCGACAAGGCCAAGGTCACCGACAAGACGGTGTCCTTCGAGGAACTGACTGCCGAAGGCAACAACCAGCCTCAGCAGGCCTGAGCCTGGCCCGTGGCCGGCGCGCGTGGCGCGTTGGCCGCAGCCTTGTCTCTTACCGAACTCCAGGAGAACTTGCATGACCCGCAATGATTTGCTTGACCGTCTGGCCACCACGCAGGCCTCCGCCCTGGAAACGCAGGGACTGGGGCTGGTGCCGATGGTGGTTGAGCAGTCCGGTCGGGGCGAGCGCGCCTATGACATCTATTCGCGCCTGTTGAAGGAGCGTCTGATTTTCATGGTCGGCGAAGTCAACGACCAGACCGCTAACCTGGTGGTCGCCCAGTTGCTGTTCCTGGAAAGCGAAAATCCCGACAAGGATATTTCGCTCTACATCAACTCGCCGGGTGGCTCGGTGTCGGCTGGCCTCGCCATCTACGACACCATGCAGTTCGTCAAGCCGGACGTGGCCACGCTGTGCATGGGCATGGCAGCCAGCATGGGTGCCTTCCTGCTGTCGGCTGGCGCCAAGGGCAAGCGTTCGGCGCTGCCCAACTCGCGCATCATGATCCACCAGCCGCTGGGCGGCGCGCGCGGCCAGGCCTCGGACATCGAGATCCAGGCCCGCGAGATCCTGTACCTGCGCGAGCGGCTCAACACGATCCTGTCGGAAGTCACCGGCCAGCCGGTCGACAAGATTGCCCGTGACACCGATCGCGACAATTTCATGAGCGGCGAGCAGGCAGTGGACTACGGCCTGATCGACAAGGTGCTCGCCCGCCGTGCCTGACAGACCGGCCCGGCTGCCGCAAGGCGGGCCGGGCCGGGGTCGGGTGGCGATCCTCAGGGTATCGCCGCCCGGCCGCAACGAAGAAGGCTATACAGAAACGAGGCCTTGTGCCTCGTTTTTTGCTTTTGCCCCACAGCTTGGGGGTCTACCCGCCGCGCCATTTTTTTTGGCGTATGATGCGTTTGAAGCGTATCCCCGCAGCGCTCCGGCACTGCGGCACGCACACTGCTAATGTGACTGATTCCTATGGCGGATAAAAAAGGTTCATCCAGCGAGAAGCTCCTTTACTGCTCGTTCTGCGGCAAGAGCCAGCACGAGGTAAAGAAGCTCATCGCGGGCCCGTCGGTGTTCATTTGCGACGAATGCATCGACCTGTGCAACGAGATCATCCGCGACGAGGCTGCTGCATCCGACAAGGACGCGGGGGCCACGGCCAAATCCGATCTCCCCACCCCGCACGAGATCCGCGAAAGCCTGGATCAATACGTGATCGGGCAGGAGCAGGCCAAGAAGATCCTGGCCGTAGCGGTGTACAACCACTACAAGCGCCTGAAGCACCTCGGCAAGAAGGACGACGTCGAGTTGTCCAAGAGCAACATCCTGCTGATCGGTCCCACCGGTTCGGGCAAGACGCTGCTGGCGCAAACGCTGGCGCGCCTGCTCAATGTGCCGTTCGTGATCGCTGATGCCACCACGCTGACCGAAGCCGGCTATGTCGGCGAGGACGTGGAAAACATCATCCAGAAGTTGCTGCAGAACTGCAACTACGAGGTGGAAAAGGCACAGCGCGGCATTGTCTACATTGATGAGATCGACAAGATCTCGCGCAAATCCGACAACCCCTCCATCACCCGCGATGTCTCCGGTGAAGGCGTGCAGCAGGCGCTGCTGAAGCTGGTCGAAGGCACCATGGCTTCGGTGCCCCCGCAAGGCGGCCGCAAGCACCCGAACCAGGACTTCCTGCAGGTGGATACCACCAACATCCTGTTCATCTGCGGCGGTGCGTTCGACGGCCTCGAAAAGGTCATCATGCAGCGTTCGGACAAGACCGGTATCGGTTTTGCCGCGCAGGTGCAAAGCAAGGAAGAGCGCGAGGCCAGCGAAGTGCTGCCGCAGGTCGAGCCGGAAGACCTGATCAAGTTCGGGTTGATCCCGGAACTGATCGGCCGCCTCCCGGTGGTGGCTACGCTGGCCAAGCTGGACGAAGCCGCGCTGATGCAGATCCTGGTCGAGCCGAAGAACGCGCTGATCAAGCAGTACCAGAAGCTGCTGGCGATGGAAGGCGTTGAGCTGGAAATCCGCCCGGCCGCGCTCTCCGCGATTGCGCGCAAGGCAATCCGCCGCAAGACCGGTGCACGTGGCCTGCGTTCGATTCTCGAACAATCGCTGATGGATGTGATGTACGACCTGCCTAACTACAAGGGCGTGCAAAAGGTGGTGATCGATGAGAACACCATCACCGGGGACGCTCCGCCGTTGCTGATGTACGAGGAACAGCCTAAGGTGGCTGGTTCGAACTGACGCGAACGCCGGCGCTTATGACGATGCCAGGCCGGCAGCGAGTCCTGAGAGGCCGTTCGCGAAAAGCGAGCGGCTTTTTTTCTTCATTTTCGTAAAACGAAGGGGAGGAAACGGGGGTATGCTGTTTGGACGGGTCTTGCAAGTGCGGGGAGCAGCATTTTGCAACTAGCATCGAATCGCGTGCAAAGGATGTCTTGCAATCGATTCATGAGACCCAATTTACGCCTAAATGACTGACTGGGGAAAATGATGTCCGGAACACAACTCCTCCCGGCTGAGCCGATCCGCTTGCCACTGTTGCCGCTGCGCGACGTGGTGGTGTTTCCGCACATGGTGATCCCACTGTTCGTGGGACGTCCGAAGTCCATCAAGGCGCTGGAAACTGCGATGGAGGCGGGCAAAAGCATCATGCTTGTGGCCCAGAAAACGGCGGCCAAGGATGAGCCGACCGCTGACGACCTCTATGAGGTGGGCTGCATCGCCAACATCCTGCAAATGCTCAAGCTGCCCGACGGCACCGTCAAGGTGCTGGTGGAAGGCACGCAGCGCGCGAATATCCGCGAAGTGAGCGAAGACGAATCGCACTTCATGTGCGAAGCCGTGCCCGTGCCGCCGGGTCCGGTCGAGACCGCCGAGACGGAGGCGCTGCGCCGCGCCATCGTGTCGCAGTTCGACCAGTACGTAAAGCTGAACAAGAAGATCCCGCCCGAGATCCTGACGTCGCTGTCGGGTATCGACGAGCCGGGTCGCCTGGCCGACACCATCGCCGCGCATCTGCCGATCAAGCTCGAGCAGAAGCAGAAGATCCTGGAGATGGTGAATGTCACCGAGCGCCTGGAGAGCCTGCTGTCGCAGCTCGAAGGCGAGATCGACATCCTGCAGGTGGAAAAGCGCATCCGTGGCCGCGTCAAGCGCCAGATGGAGAAGAGCCAGCGCGAGTACTACCTCAACGAGCAGGTCAAGGCCATCCAGAAGGAACTGGGCGAGGGCGAAGAAGGCGCTGACCTGGAAGAACTCGACAAGCGCATCAAGGCTGCGCGCATGCCGAAGGAAGCCAAGAAAAAGGCCGACGCCGAATTCAAGAAGCTCAAGCTGATGTCGCCGATGTCGGCGGAAGCCACGGTCGTGCGCAACTACATCGACACGCTGGTCAACCTGCCGTGGCGCAAGAAGAGCAAGGTCAACAACGACCTCGCCAATGCAGAGCGCGTGCTGGATGAAGACCACTACGGTCTCGAGAAGGTCAAGGAACGCATCCTTGAGTATCTTGCAGTGCAACAGCGCGTGGACAAGGTAAAGGCACCGATCCTGTGCCTGGTTGGGCCCCCTGGCGTGGGCAAGACCTCGCTCGGGCAGTCTGTTGCGCGTGCCACGAACCGCAAGTTCGTACGCATGGCACTGGGCGGCGTGCGCGACGAGGCCGAGATCCGTGGCCACCGTCGCACGTACATCGGTTCGATGCCCGGCAAGATCCTGCAAAGCCTGGCCAAGGTCGGCGTGCGCAATCCGCTCTTCCTGCTCGATGAAATCGACAAGATGGGCATGGATTTCCGCGGCGACCCGTCGTCTGCATTGCTCGAAGTGCTGGACCCGGAACAGAACCACACGTTCCAGGACCATTACATCGAGGTCGATTTCGACCTGTCCGATGTGATGTTCGTGGCGACCTCCAATTCGCTCAACATTCCGCCTCCGTTGCTGGACCGGATGGAAGTGATCCGCCTGTCGGGTTACACCGAGGAAGAAAAGGTCAACATCGCCCAGCGCTACCTGCTGCCCAAGCAGATCAAGAACAATGGTCTGAAGCCCGGCGAGATGGAAGTGAACGAAGACGCCCTGCGCGACATCATTCGCTACTACACGCGGGAAGCGGGTGTGCGTTCGCTCGAGCGTGAAGTGTCGAAGATCGCCCGCAAGGTGGTGAAGTTGCTGCTGCTCAAGAAGGAAACGGGCACGGTCAAGGTCGCGTCCGAGAACCTGGACAAGTTCCTTGGCGTGCGCAAGTACGACTTCGGCCTGGCCGGCAAGGAAAACCAGGTAGGCCAGGTGACCGGTCTGGCGTGGACGGAAGTGGGCGGCGATCTGCTGACCATCGAAGCCGCGATCATGCCGGGCAAGGGCAACATCACCCGCACCGGTTCGCTGGGCGACGTGATGAAGGAGTCGGTCGAGGCGGCACGTTCGGTGGTGCGCTCGCGGGCACGTCGTCTGGGCATTACGGACGAGATGTTCGAGAAGCGCGACATCCACATCCACGTGCCTGAAGGCGCCACCCCCAAGGATGGCCCTTCGGCAGGCGGTGCGATGACCACGGCGCTGGTGTCGGTGCTCACGGGCATTCCGGTGCGTGCTGACGTGGCCATGACCGGTGAGATCACGCTGCGCGGCGAAGTCCTGCCGATCGGTGGCCTCAAGGAGAAACTGCTCGCGGCGCATCGCGGCGGTATCAAGTTGGTGCTGATCCCCGAAGAGAACGTGAAGGATCTCGCGGAGATTCCGGACAACGTCAAGAACGCCATCGAGATCGTCCCGGTGCGCTGGATCGACAAGGTCCTGGAACTCGCGCTCGAGCGCAAGCCCGAGCCTTTGCCTGAAGAAGTGGCCAAGCCTGCCGATGTGGCGGACAAGGGCGCTGCCAAGGTCGAGATGATTCATCACTGATGATGTCTCGCTGATGCTGCCGTAGCTTGCTGGTAGCACACGAGAAACGCCGCGGGTATCCCCCGCGGCGTTTTTCTATTCTGGCTCCTGTTCCGCCTTCTATCCGTGCCACCTTGCACAACGTGCAGGTGCATTTTCCGGCCTGTAAAAATGCCTGCGAAGAATACTTGGCAAAACGCTAAAGGCTGTATTACACTTGCGCCCTCGCAACGCAAACAGCAGTAATTACTCTGATATGTGCGCGGCGATGCTTGCAGCATGCAGTGCGGCTGCGGTAAGAGCGGGTGCTTAGCTCAGTTGGTAGAGCGGCGCCCTTACAAGGCGTAGGTCGGGGGTTCGAGCCCCTCAGCACCCACCATCGCTCCTGCCGCAAGACAAGCCCGACACACAGAGGCATACTGCAACACCGATTCAGGAGTGGTAGTTCAGTTGGTTAGAATACCGGCCTGTCACGCCGGGGGTCGCGGGTTCGAGTCCCGTCCACTCCGCCAAACAAGCAGTCAGCAAAACGGGCCCTTAGTGGCCCGTTTTGCTTTTTGCGCATCACATCGCTTCACACATTCCGCGCTCCGTTCTTGATCAAGCCGGCTCCGGCTTGCAGTGTCCCGGAGCACACGCCACGGCATGGGCAGATACGGCTCGCCAATTGCAGCCACAGGGCTGCAAATCGCGTGAAGCCTGCCGCTCCTGATAGAATCCCGGAGTTTGCCGTTCGTACAACCCTTTTCCTGAGTCAGCATGCTTGATTTCGTACGCAACAACCGGCGCTTGATGCTTTTGCTGCTGCTGGTGCTTGTCTTCCCGTCGTTTGTGTTCTTCGGCGTGGAGAGCTACTCGCGTTTCATGGACAGCTCGCACGACCTCGCCAAGGTCGACGGCCGCGCTATCACCGCGCAAGAAGTGGATAACGTGGTACGTGACCAGAGCGAGCGCATGCGCCAGATGCTTGGCACGAACTACGACCCGCGCCAGTTCGAAGGCGCGCAGGCACGCCAGCAGGTGCTCGACCAGCTGATCCTGCAGCGCGTGGTAGCGGATGAGGTGGCCAAGAAGCACCTGACCGTTTCCAACGAACGCCTGCTCGAGACGATCAGCAGCATTCCCGCCATCGCTCAGTTGCCGAAGAAGAAAGACGGCACGATCGACGACAAGGCCTATGTCGGCCTGCTGGCCCAGCAGGGCATGACGCCGGAGCAGTTCGACGCCCGCATGCGTTTTGACCTGGCCACCCAGCAGCTCAGTAGCTCGGTTGGCGCTACCGCCTTCGTGCCGAAGTCCTTGCTGGACCGCCTGATCGCCATTCGCGACCAGCAGCGCGACGTGCAGGCGCTGCAAATCAAGGCGGCCGATTTCACCGCCAAGGTCAATCCGGATGACGCCGCGCTGAAGGCCTACTACGAAGGCCACAAGGCAGCGTTCTCGGTGCCCGAGCAAGCCAAGGTCGAATACCTGGTGCTGTCGGCCGACGCGCTGGCCGCGTCGACGCCGGTCACGCCCGAAGAGCTCAAGTCCTACTACGACAGCAACATCGCGCGCTTTCGCACCGACGAGCAGCGCCGCGCCAGCCACATCCTGATCGGCTCGCCCAAGGAAGCCCCGGCCGCAGAGCGCCAGGCGGCCAAGGAAAAAGCCACCAAGCTGCTCGAGGACCTGCGCAAGCATCCCGAGACGTTTGCCGACGTGGCCCGCAAGCAGTCGCAGGACCCGGGCTCGGCGGAGAAGGGCGGCGACCTCGGCTTCATGGGCCGTGGCGCGCTGGTCAAGCCGTTCGAAGACGCGATGTACGCGCTCAAGGATGGCCAGATCAGCGACGTGGTCGAGACCGACTATGGCTATCACATCATCAAGCTCACCGGCATCAAGCCGGCCGAGACCAAGCCGCTTGACCAGGTCCGTACCGAGCTGGAAGTGGAGCTGCGCAAGCAACTCGCCGCCAAGAAGTACACCGAACTGGCTGACACGTTTGGCAATACGGTCTATGAGCAGTCCGACAGCCTCAAGCCGGCCGCCGACAAGTTCAAGCTGACGATCCAGAGCGCCGACAACGTGACCCGCCAGCCGAACCCGGCCCTGGGCGCGCAAAACCCGCTCAATAACGAGAAGCTGCTCAAGGCGCTGTTCAGCGATGAGTCCGTCAAGAACAAGCGCAACACCGAGGCCGTGCAGGTTGGCCCCACCACGCTGGTGGCGGCGCGCATCGTCGACTACCGCCCGGCCACGGTGCGCAAGTTCGAAGACGTGCAGGCCAAGGTGCGCGAAGGCTATATCGCGCAGCAGGCAGCCGAGCTTGCCGCCAAGGCGGGCGCGGAACGTCTCGAAGCACTGAAGAAGAGTGGCGGCGCCGACGGTTTCGGCGCGCCGGTAACGGTCTCGCGCGCCAAGGCCGACGGCCTGGCACCGAAGGCGGTGGAAGCCGTGATGCGTGCCGATACCGCCAAGCTGCCCGCGTATGTCGGCGTGGACCTGGGCGCCGACGGCTACGCGATCTATCGCATCGGCAAGGTCAGCCAGCCGGCGCAGGCGGATGCCGCGCAGCGCCAGGGTGAGGCGCAGCAACTGGGCCAGATGCTGGGCCAGAGCCAGCTGGAAGCCTTCTACGAAGGCCTGAAGGACCGGGCCAAGGTGAAGTTGCTCAAGCCCGCTACCACCACGGAAGCGGGTCCGGCCAGCGGCGCTGGCGCGCAGTAATACTGCCGCTCGCAGCCATAAAGAGAAAGGCGCCTTCGGGCGCCTTTCTCTTTATGGCAAAGCCGCGGACAACTAGCGGGTAGCTGTCTCGGCCGCCAGCGCCTTCAGCAAGGGCTTGAGCTGCGGCCAGACGGTATCGAGCAGCGTGCCCTGCGCCTGCGCCGTGGGATGGAGGCGGTCCGCCTGGAACCACTCTGGCTTGGCGATGACTTGCTCCAGCAGGAAGGGCACGAGCCGGACCTTGTACTCGCCGGCCAGCTTGGGGTAAAGCGAGAAGAACCGTTCGGTGTAGTCCGGCCCGTAGTTGGGCGGGATGCGCATGCCCACCAGCAGCACGCTGGCCTTGGCCTGCTGTGCGCTGGTGACGATGCTGCGCAGGTTGGCCTCGGTGGTCTGCAACGGCAGGCCGCGCAAGGCATCGTTGGCGCCAAGCTCCACGATGACCACGGCCGGATGGTGCCTTGCCAGCAGGTCGGGCAAGCGCGTCTTGCCGCCTACCGTGGTCTCGCCGCTGATGCTGGCATTCACGACGTTATAATCGAAACGTTCCGCCCGCAGACGCGCCTCCATCAGCTTGACCCAGCCTGTATCGCGGGCCAGGCCATACTCAGCGGACAGGCTGTCGCCCAGCACCAGGATGGCGGGCGTTGCCGCACGCGCCATCGACGCCGTGGCCGGCACCATCGCGGGCAGCAGCGTGGTCACGCACACCGCCAGCGCCAGCTTTCGCCAACCGCACCAGAACTTCTTGCTCATGTCTTCATCCATTCTTGCAGTCGAGTCATTAGGAAAGACCGTAGCCGACACGACAGGTTCGCTGACGATTTTGCACGACGTGTCGTTTTCCGTCACGCCCGGCGAAACGCTGGCCATTGTGGGCGCATCCGGCTCGGGCAAATCCACCCTGCTGGGCTTGCTGGCGGGCCTGGACCTGCCCACGACAGGCACCGTCAAGCTCAACGGGCAGGACCTGTTCCAGCTTGACGAAGACCAGCGGGCAGCGCAGCGCGGACGCCATGTGGGCTTTGTGTTCCAGTCGTTCCAGCTGGTCGGGCACCTGAGCGCCCTGGAAAACGTCATGCTGCCGCTGGAGTTGCGCGGAGAGACCGCAGGCGTGAGCGAGCGCGCCGCCGACATGCTGGCCCGCGTGGGGCTGAGCGGGCGCCTTTCCCACTATCCGCGCACGCTCTCCGGCGGCGAGCAGCAGCGCGTGGCGCTGGCGCGGGCGTTTGTGGCCCGTCCCGACATTCTCTTTGCCGACGAGCCTACCGGGAGCCTGGATACGGCCACCGGGGAGGCCGTCATTGCGCTGATGTTCGAGCTGAACCGCGATGCCGGTTCCACCCTGGTGCTGGTCACGCACGATCGCTCCGTGGCGGCCCGCTGTGGGCGCATCCTGACCATCGAAGCCGGCCGGGTTGCCAGCGACGAGTGGATGACCGCGCCGGTTTGATAAAACGCTGCGTCAGGCGTTGCCGAGCGCCGCGCGCGCGCGCGCAATCAGGCTGCCGGTCGATGCGTCGTGCTGCCCGGCGGCGGCACTTGCCGCATGGTTAAGCTCGCCCTCGATCGGCTTGGCCAGGATCTTGCCGAGTTCCACGCCCCACTGGTCGAACGAGTTGATGTTCCAGACCACGCCTTGCACGAAGGTGCGGTGTTCGTAGAGCGCGATCAGCGCGCCGAGGGTATGCGGCGTGATGTCTTCCATCAGCAGCGTGTTGCTCGGCCGGTTGCCCTCGAACACCATGTGGGCGATACGGATCTCGTCGGTGAGGCCCGTGGCGCGCAGTTCCTCGGCCGTGCGCCCGAGCATCAGCGCCTCGGCCTGGGCAAAGCAGTTGGCCAGCAGCTTGGCGTGATGGCCGGGCAGCAGGCGCGGCGGCCGCAGCGGCGCCACGAAATCCACCGGCACGATCTGCGAGCCCTGGTGGATCAACTGGAAATAGGCGTGCTGGCCGTTGGTGCCAGCGGAGCCCCAGACCACCGGCGCGGTATGGGCGCGCACGTGGCGGCCGTCAAGCTGCACCGATTTGCCGTTGCTCTCCATTTCCAGCTGCTGCAGGAAGGCAGGGAACAATTCGAGCGAGGTGGAGTACGGCGCCATGCAGCTGGTCGGCATGCCGAAGAAGTTGCGGTACCAGATGCCGAGCATGCCCAGCACCACGGGCATGTTCTGCGCCAGCGGCGCACTGCTGAAATGCGCATCCATGGCGCGGCCACCGATCAGCAGGTCTTCGAATGCATCGAAGCCCACCGCCAGCGCAATCGACAGGCCGACCGAGGACCACAGCGAGAAACGCCCGCCGATCCAGTCCCAGAATTCGAACATGTGCGCCGGATCGATGCCGAAGGCGCGCACCGCCTCCACATTGGTCGACACCGCGGCAAAATGGCTGGCCAGCTGCTCCTGGGCCACGCCTTGGTCGAGGAACCACTGGCGCGCGCTGCAGGCGTTGGCCATGGTCTCGAGCGTGGTGAAGGTCTTGGAGCAGACGATCACCAGGGTTTGCTCGGGGTCGAGACGGTCCAGGCATTCGGCCAGTTCGGTGCCGTCCACGTTGGAGACGAAATGCATGCGCGGGCCGTTGCCGGCCAGGTGCGAGAGCGCGCGGCACACCATGCGCGGACCCAGGTCCGAGCCGCCGATGCCGATGTTGATGACGTCGGTGATGCGCTTGCCGGTGAAGCCGGTCCAGTCGCCGCTGCGCACGCGCTGCGAGAACACGCGCATGCGTTCCAGTACGGCGTGGATGGCGGGCATGACGGGCTTGCCGTCGACCTTGAACGCTGCGCCGGCGCCGGCGCGCAGCGCGATGTGCAGGACCGCGCGGTCCTCGGTGGCGTTGATGTGGTCGCCGGCAAACATGGCATCGCGGCGTTTCGGCACGCCGGCTTCATCCGCCAGTTGCATCAGCAATGCCATGGTCTGCGGCGTGATGCGGTTCTTGGAGTAATCGAGATACAGGCCTGCGGCTTCCAGCGAGAACTGCTCGACGCGTTGTTCCGCGGAGCCGGCGGCAAACCACTCGCGCATCGGCGTTTCGCGAATGGCGTCGTGGTGTTGCAGAAGTGAGTGCCAGGCGTGGAGGTCTGTGGGCATGCGTGCGGAAATCTTTGAAGGACAGCGCGGAAGTACCGTTTCAAGCTTGGTTTTTCGGCTAGATATCATTGCTCCCCGGCAGCCAGCCCGGCTGGCCTTGCGCAACGGTCAGGAGCCTCTCAAGTATAACGCGCCCATCTGGCACGACTCGGCGTTTTGGCGGCAAAAGACGGCATTAGTGCTTCCGAGGGGATCGATCGCCGGGCGCATTCCTTCGCGCGCTGGCGCCGTTCTCCCGTCAGCCGGGGCGCCCGAGCCGGCGCGCAACCGCCCGCAGCGCTGACTCGCCCCCCGCCACGCACACCCCGCCCACGCAGATCACCGCCACGCCGAGCGCGGTGATCCAGTCCGGCAACTGGCCGAACGCCAGGTAGCCGATGGTCGTCGCCGACAGGATCTGCAGGTAGAGGAAGGGACTGAGGAATGACGCATCCGCGTACTGGAACGCGCGAATCACAAAATAGTGGCCAATCGAGCCGGTGATGCCGGTGCTCAGCAGGAGCACGGCTTGCAGCGGCGTGGGTGCCGCTTCGAACCAGAAGAAAGGCACCAGCAGGGTGGTCAGGGCGGCGCCGGTCACGCCGCTCTGGATCAAGGTGGTCATGGGCGCGTCATGCGCGGCGATGCGCCGCGTCAGCATCTGCATCAACGCGAACACCAGCGCCGACAACAAGCCCAGCGTAATGCCGGCCCCGCTCAGCTCGCCGCCGGGGCGCACCACGATCAGCATGCCAATGAAGCCGATCGCCACGCCGCTCCAGCGGCTGACGCGCGCATGCGCGCTCGGGCGCTCGCCGAGCAGCCAGGGCGACAACGCCACCACGAACAGCGGCGCGCAGAAATTCAGCGCCGTGGCCTCGGCCAGCGGCATCAGCTTGAGCACGCTGAAGAACACCAGCGTGGAGACCAGCATCATCCCCCCGCGCAGCCATTGCAGGCCCGGTTTCACGGGGCGCCATTGCTGGCGGAAACGCACCGGCCCGAGCAGCAGGAAGATGGCGGCCACATGGCCCACGTAGCGTACCCACGCCACGCCCACCACCGGCAGGCCCTGCTGGGTCAGCGTCTTGCTGCTGGCATCCAGCAGGCTGAGGATCCATTGGCCGAGCACCAGCAGGGCCACGCCGGTCAGCAGCTGGCGCCGGGCCTGCGAGCCGCTGGCGGCCCGCAGGCGGGCGCCGCCATCCGTCGCCTTGCTCATGCCTGCTGCGCCCGCAACAGGGCATTGAACAGGTCGCGCACCGGCAGGTAGAGCTCGCTCGCGGTCAGGCCGGCGGGGCCGGTGCCCTGCGCCACCAGGTGGTCGGCGGCGCGCCCGTGCAGCCAGACCGCGGCCTGCGCGGCCTGCAGCGCTGGCATGCCTTGGGCCAGCAGGGCGCCAATCATGCCGGCGAGCACGTCGCCGGTGCCGGCGGTGGCCAGGCCGGCATTGCCGGTCGGGTTGATCGATAGCGACATGCTGCCAAGCGCATCCGGTGGCGACGCGATCACCGTGCCCGAGCCCTTGAGCACGACCACGGCCTGCCATTGGGCCGCCAGCGAGCGCGCCGCCGCCAGGCGGTCGCGCTGGATCTCGGCCACGCTGATGCCGGACAGGCGCGCGGCTTCGAGCGGGTGCGGCGTCATCACGCGCACCGGCGGGCCGCCGCCAAGCATGGCGGCAAGCGCGGGGTCCGCGGCCAGCAGGTTCAGCGCATCGGCATCCAGCACCAGCGCGGGCGGCTCGGTGGCGGCCACGCTGGCTTGCAGCAACTGCGCCAGCTGCTTGCGCGCCGCCGTGCCCATGCCCGGGCCGATCACCAGCGCGGACATGTAGGTCAGCTCGATCTCCGCGATCGGGTGCAGCATCAGCTCCGGGTGCACAAGGTCGATCAGCGGCGCGGGCTGCGCCAGGAAAGCGATGTGCACGCGCCCGGCGCCAAGGTGCTGCGCGGCACGCGCGCCAAGCAGCGGTGCGCCGGTCATGCCGATGCCGCCGCCGATCACGGCGAGCGAGCCGAACGTGCCCTTGTTGGTGGCATGGCGCCGCGTGGGCAGCGCCGATGCAAACGACGCCGGCACGTTGACCGTGGCGCAGGCAGACTGGGCCGGCGGGTAGCGCAGGCCGAGCGGGGCGATATCGACCTCGCCCGCGCAATCGCGCCCGTCGAGCGTGAGCAGGCCCGGCTTGGCACCGATGAAGGTGAGGGTGCGGCGCGCGCGTACCGCCGGCGTGCCGGCGCCGGTATCGGCGAACAGCCCGCTCGGGATGTCGAGCGAGAACACTGGCAGCCGGGATTCGGCAAGGTGCGCGATCCACTGCGCCGTGAAGCCATCGGCGGCGCGGTTCAGGCCAATGCCGAACAAGCCGTCGACCAGCGCGCAGGTGTCCGGGGGAAACGGCGGCAGGGTGCCATGGCAGGCGGACTCCGGCATGGCGTGCAGTATCACGCCGGCCGCGCGCGCCTCCAGCCAGGCACGCCCGGCGTCGGCGGGCAGGCGATCGGGCTCGGCCGTCAGCCACACCTGCACCTGCCGCCCGGCCTGGTGCAGGCGGGTGGCGGCCACCAGCGCGTCGCCGCCGTTGTTGCCCGGGCCGGCCAGCAGCAGCAGCGGGCCCGCTGGCGCATGGTGCGCCAGCCAGGCCGCCGCGGCAGCGCCGGCCCGGGACATCAGCGCGAAGGCGGGCAGGCTGGCCATGGCGGCCGCTTCAATGTGGCGGATGGTCGCCACGTCGTACAGCGGGATCACGCTGGCGCTTGCCGCGTCCAGGGGCAGCCAGGCATCGTCGGGCAGCGCAGCGGCCAGCGTGGGAGAAGTCGGGGCAGAGCTTTGCATGGTCAGCGTGGGCCTAAGCCGTAGCGGTCGGGGGTCAGGCCATCCAGGTCGATGCCGGGGCGATTGCCTGCGATCAGGTCGGCGGCAATGCGCCCGGAGCCGCATGCCATCGCCCAGCCGGTGGAGCCGTGGCCCAGGTTGAGGTAGAGCCCGGGCACGGCCGTGGCGCCGATCAGCGGCGGGCCATCGGGCAGCATCGGGCGGGCGCCGGCCCACAGCGTGGCCGTGCCATAGTGGCCTGCAACCGGGAACCAGTCGCGCGCCACCTTGAGCAAGGTGTTGATGGCCGCGGGGCGCAAGTCGAGCTTGCGCGAGCCGAGCTCGGCGGTGCCGGCAATGCGCAGTCGGTTGCCCATGCGGGTGATGGCGACCTTGTACGACTCGTCCATCAGCGCGCCCAGCGGCGCCTGCAGCTCGTCGCTGACCTGCACGGTGGCGGAATAGCCTTTGACGGGGTAGAGGGGGATGCGCAGGCCCAGCGGGCGCAACAGCGCGGCGCTGGCTATGCCTGCACTGACCAGCACGCGATCGGCGGTGAGCGTTTCGCGCGCGCCGCGGGCATCGCCGGCACCGGTGCTGCGCAGGTCAAGCGAGAGCTTGCCGCCCGGCAACGGCCGCAGCGCGCTGGCGTCGCAGTCCATGACAAAGCGCACGCCCGCGGCCTCGGCCAGCACGCGCAGCCGGCGCACGAACATCGGGCAATTGCCGGATTCGTCCTCGGGAAGATGCAACCCGCCGGCCAGCGGCGTGTCGGTGGTCAGGCCAGGCTCGATGCGCCGGCAGCCGTCGGCGTCGACCAGCCGGTGCGGCACCTTGTGCTCGCGCAGCAGGGCCAGCGCCGGCTCGGCGAGATCCCGGTCGCGCTGGGTACGGAACAGCTGCAGGTAGCCTTGAGATTGCTCGTAGTCGATCTGGAGCTGGCCGCGCAGCGCATGCAGGCATTCGCGGCTGTAGAAGGCCAGGCGCTGCATGCGCAGCTTGTTGAGACGGTAGCGCTCCAGCGTGCATTCGCCCAGCCAGCGCGCGATCCAGCGCCACATGGCCGGATCGGCGCTGGGCCGGAACAGCACGGGCGAGGTGCTGGCGAAGAGGTTGCGCAGCACCTTGCCCGGCATGCCGGGCGCCGCCCAGGGTGTGACATAGCCCGGTGCGATCACGCCAGCGTTGCCGAAGCTCGACTCTTGCGCCGGCGCGGCGCGCCGCTCGACCACGGTTACGTCGAAGCCAGCCTCGCGCAGGTACCACGCGGAGCACACGCCGATGACACCGGCGCCGATGACGATCACATGCATGGCGCTCCGTAGGTTACTTCAGTTACTTCAGCTCTTTTTGCATCACCACATCGGGCAGCCAGGTGACGATCTCCGGCCACACGGTGACGATGCCGATGGCCACCACCATCATCATGAAGAACGGCAGCGAGACCCGCGCTATGTAGTTACTGTCCTTGCCTGTCATGCTCTGCAGCACGAACAGGTTGAACCCCACGGGTGGCGTCACCTCGGCGATCTCCACCAGCAGCACGATGAATATCCCGAACCATACCAGATCGAAGCCCGCGGCCTGCACCATCGGCAGCACCGTGGCGGTGGTCAGCGCGATCATGGAAATGCCATCGAGCGCGGTGCCCAGCAGGATGTAGATCACGGTCAGCACGGCGATCAGCGCCCAGGGCGACAGGTGCATCGAGGCCACCCATTCCGCCAGCGCGCGCGGGATGCCCGTAAAGCTCATGGTCACCGACAGGAACGAGGTTGCGCCCAGCACGAACATGATCATGGCGGTCAGCCGGGTGGCCGACATCAGGCTTTCCCAGAACGCCTTGCGCGTGAGCGAGCCGCCCACCCACGCCAGCGCCAGCGACGCCACCACGCCGTAGGCGGCCGCTTCCGTGGCGGTGGAGTAGCCGGTGATCATGATCCACGTGATAAAGGCGATCAGCACGATGCACGGCATCAACTGGCGGATCGAGGCGAGCCGCGAGCGCCAGTTGAAGACTTCCGCCTTCGGCGTCTTGTCCGGGTTCGACAGCGCCCACACCACGATGTAGCCGGAGAACAGCAGCATCAGCAGCAGGCCGGGCAGGAAACCGGCCAGGAACACGCGGATGATCGACACATCGGCCGAGACCGCATAGACCACCATGGTGATCGAAGGCGGGATCAGGATGCCGAGCGTGCCAGCGCACGACAGCGAGCCCAGCGTCACGCGCTCATCGTAGCCGCGCCGGGTCAGCTCGGGCAACGCCGACTTGGCGATGGTGGCGCAGGTGGCGGCAGACGAGCCCGACACCGAGCCGAAGATGCCGCAGCCCAGGATGTTGACGTGCATCAGGCGCCCGGGGAGCCAGTTCAACCACGGCGAGAGCCCGTTGAACATCTGCTCGGACAGCTTGGTGCGAAACAGTATCTCGCCCATCCACACAAAGAGCGGCAGCGAGGCCAGCGTATACGACGCGCTGGACGACCACCACGCATTGGCCAGGTTGACCAGCGCATCGCGATCGGCAAACACCACCAGCCCCACCCAGGAGGTGACGGCAATGGCCACGGGAATCCACGCGCCGATGACCAGGAAGCCGATCATCACCACCAGCAGGATCAGGGAAATCAGGACGGTGCTCATCAGACGGTCTCCCCGAAGTCGCCGGCGGCCAGCTTGGCTTCCTGCGCCAGCTGGTAGCGCGGCTTTTGCTTGCGCGCCACGCGCAACAGTTCGTCCAGCACCGCCAGCATGAAGCCGGCGCAGCCCAGCACCGCAAAGCTCTGCGGAATCCACAGCGGCACCACGATCTGGCCCTGCGACACATCGCCGATCTCCCAGCTCGCCCAGGCGAAGCTGAACAAGGCCCAGGTCGCGTAGGCAGCGAACACCGCGCAGATGGTCAGCGAGATCAGCTCCAGCCACCAGCGCACGCGCGGCTTGACGGCCTCCAGCAGCATTTCCACGCGCACGATGCCGCCGTGCTGGAAGGTCTGGCCAAGTACGAGAAAGGCGGAGGCGGCGCACAGCCACGCAACGATGTCGTCGCCGCCCTTGAAGATAAACGTGGTCTCGCGCGAGAACGACATCAGGATCATGATGAGGCAGACCCCGAGGATGCACAGCGCGCCGAGCACGGCGAACAGGTCAAGCAGCCGGTCCAGCCAGCGCTTGTTGACGGAAGTGGCTTCCATGGCGAGTGGGGAGGGTTGATGCGGTGAAAAAGAGGGCGCGGGAGGCTTGCGGCAGCAGGGCCACGCCGGCGTGCAACGCCGCCGTGGCCGGATACGGATCGCTTGATTCTCGCTAGAGCACTGACTACGGCGCCAACTACAGCGCCAACTATGGCAATGACGGAAACGCCTACTTCTTGTATGCGTCCAGGATGGCCTTGCCGTCGTCGCCGGCGCCCTTGGCCCAATCTTCCACCATCACCTGGCCAAGCTTCTGCATGTCTTGCTTCAACTGGGGCGAGGGCGGCTGCACCGTCATGCCGTTCTTGCCAAGCACGGCCAGGTATTCACGCGTCTTTTGCTCCGAGATCTGCCAGCCGCGCTTCTCGGCTTCGGCCACCGTCTTGAGCAGGGCATCCTGGGTTGGCTTGTCCAGCGCCGCGAAGGACTTCTTGCTGACCACCAGCATGTTCTTGGGCAGCCAGGCATCGACGGTGTAGAAGTACTTCACGCTCTCCCAGACCTTGGTGTCCACGCCCGTGGCGCCCGAGGACATGAATGAATTGACGGTGCCGGTGGCGAGCGCCTGCGCCAGGTCGGCTGCCTGGATGGTCACCGGCTGTGCGCCCACCAGTTCGGCGATCTTGGAGGTGGCGGGGTTATACGCGCGCCACTTCAGGCCTTTCATGTCGGCCGCGGTGTTGATCGGCTTGTTGGCGTAGATGCCTTGCGGCGGCCAGGCCACCGCGTACAGCAGCTTCATGCCTTGCTTGTCCAGCACCTTGTCAGTGACCGCGCGCGAGGCCTGCCACAGCTTGTAGGAGTCCTGGTAGCTGGTCGCGAGGAAGGGCACCGCGTCCACGCCGAACACCGGGTTCTCGTTGGCCAGCAGCGACATCAGGATCTCGCCCATCTGCACCTGGCCGGTCTGCACGCCGCGCTTGATCTCGTTGGCCTTGAGCAGTGAGCCGTTGGGATGGATCACGATCTTGAGCTTGCCGCCGGTGGCCTTCTCCACGTCGGTGGCCATCTGCTGCAGGTTTTCGGTGTGGAGGTTGCTCACCGGGTAGCCGGTTGGCAGGTCCCATTTGGTATCCGCCCGCGCGGCCGACGTCATCACGGCAGCGGTGGCAAGCACCCCGCCCAGCAACATGCACTTCAGTGTGGCCTTCCCTTGCATCGATCTCTCCTGGTTTGTCGTTGCGGCTACGTTTGTCTTGGATTTTGTTCTGAAGTCGTCTTGCCCGCGCCACCTGGCTCAGGGGTGGCGCGGGTTACCTCTGTCCTTGCCGCGGCGCCTCAGGCCGCCGGCTTGATGATGGATTCCAATGCAATTGCCGTGCCCAGCAGTTGCGCGTCGCGCAACGCACCGTGCGAGAGCATCAGGCCCACGGGCAGCTCGTCCGGCTGGTGGCAGGGCAGCGAGATGGAGCAGCCATCGAGGAAGTTGAACGCCGACGTATTGCGCAGCAGCAGGGCGTTGGTGCGGAAGAACAAATCGTCGTCCGCCACCAGGGGGGCGATCGGCGGCGCCACCATCGGCACGGTGGGGCAGGCCACGGCGTCGAAGCCTTCGATGCGAACTGCTACCCGCGCGATCCAGTCAAGGCGGGCGCGCATCAGGTCCACGTAGTCGGCCGCGCTCATGGCCGCGCCGCGGTCGATGCGCGAGGCGACGCGCGGATCGTATTGCTCGCGCCGCGTGGCCAGCACGTGGCGGTGGATGGCATGCGCCTCGGCGGCGGTGAAGCCGCCGCCGGCGTTGATGCTGGCCAGCTCGGCCAGCTCCGGCAGGTCGATGTGCTCGATCTGCACGCCGGCCGCGGACAGCCGGCCGAGGGCGCGGTCGAACGCGCGCGCCACCGTGTCATCGAGTCCGTCGAGCAGGACCTGGCGCGGGATGGCCAGGCGGATACCCGCCGCGGCCTTGATGACGGGGAGCACCGCCTGGTCGGCGATCACGCTGTCCACCAGCACGCAATCCTGCACCGTGCGCGCCATGGCGCAGGCGGTGTCCAGCGTATAGGAGAGCGGGAAGGCGCCATCCAGCGGCACGCGCCGGGCGGTCGGCTTGAAGCCGGTCAGCCCGCACAGGGCAGCCGGGATGCGGATGGAGCCGCCGGTGTCGCTGCCCAGACCCGCCGCGGCCAGGCCCAGCGCCACGGACACCGCGGCGCCCGACGACGAGCCGCCGGGAATGCGCGCGACCTGCTTGTCCGCGGGGTTCACCGGCGTGCCGAAATGCGGGTTGATGCCCACGCCCGAGAAGGCGAACTCGGTCATGTTGGTGCGCCCGACCAGCGCCGCGCCGCTCTCGCGCAGCCGGCGCACCACCGTGGCGTCGGCCGTGGCCGCCAGCGCGTCGCTGCGCACCGGCGAGCCTGCGCGCGAGGTTTCGCCGGCGATGTTGAACAGGTCCTTGACCGAGACCGGCAGGCCGGCCAGCGGATGCAGCGGCTTGCCCGCCCGGCAGGCCGCATCGGCGGCCTTGGCGACCTGCGCGGCGGTGTCGAAGGTGGTATGCAGGAACACGGCGTGCGCGTCCGGCTGTTGCGCGTGCTGCGCAGCCTGGGCGATCACGTCGGCGCGGGAGATCGCGCCATCGCGAAGTTTTGTCTGTAATGTTTGGATATCCGTGGGCATGGGGCTCGCGATCAGTCGCGCTCAGGAGGGGTCCGATCGAGTCTATCGAGTGCGTCCGCGCTGCGCAACCAGCCCATGGCGGGGCACGCCTGCGTCCCCGCGATAGTGCGCAACCCGCGTTCCCCGCCCTTTTTTCGTGCAGAATCCACGGTGACATCCCCGATGTTTTGCTTGGATTTATTTTGTGTTTATCCTCATAATTTGTTAATAAACTGTCAAGCCAAATATGGTGGCCGGGACATCGGGGTTACACCTAGTCATTCTTGTCGTTCCGTGCGTACACCGACCCCTGAAAGGAGTGAAGACATGGCGCGTAAGCCAGCAACTCAGCCAGCAACCGAGCCAGCAACCGAGCCAGTAGCCGATCAAGCCGAGGGTGGCCAAGCGCCCGCCAGATCTGCGGCCAGCGCGCTGGCGCATCCGTCGGGCCCCAATATCGTTTCGTCTTCGCACCTGGTGTCGGAGCGCAGCCCGGAGCTGTCGGAGTTCGAGTTCGGCCTGAACACGGCCTACAACGCCTACAGCCGCTGGGTGGTACGCTGCATGGGCGCCTCCGGCGTGCGCGACCTGACCTTCCTGGACGTGCTGGTGCTGCATCACGTCAACCACCGGGCGCGCCCCAAGCGGCTCGCCGATATCTGCTTCGTGCTCAACGTCGAGGACACCCACCTGGTCACCTACGCGCTCAAGAAGCTGCAGGGCCTGGCACTGGTGGAGGGCGAGCGCATCGGCAAGGAAGCCACCTACATCACCACCCCCGCCGGCACCCAGGCCTGCGCACGCTACCGCGAGATCCGCGAGCAATGCCTGACCAGCAATTTCTCCGCCGGCAGTGCCGAGAACGTGGAGATCGGCGAGCTGGCACGGCTGCTGCGTGTGCTGACCGGCCTGTACGAGCAGGCCGCACGCTCGGCAACGTCCCTGTAGCAGCAAGCACATCGCGCGCGACCGGCCTGCGCCCCGGCCGCGCCGCCGCATGGCCGCCCGTTTTTTCCCGACATCTCCATCACGCCCTAGAAGGAAGCCCCCGTATGCCGAAGTCGCTGCCATCCTCCGCCGCCGTTGTTTCGGACCGTCGCCGCTGGCAATTCTGGATAGATCGCGGCGGCACCTTCACCGATGTGGTGGGACTCCAGCCGGACGGCACGGTGGTCACGCACAAGCTGTTATCCGAGAACCCGGAGCAGTACAGCGATGCCGCCGTGGCCGGCATCCGCCACTTGCTGGGGCTGGCGCCGGGCGAGCCGGTCACGCCGGCGCAGGTGGAAGTGGTGAAGATGGGCACCACCGTTGCGACCAATGCCTTGCTGGAGCGCAAGGGCGAGCCGGTGGCGCTGTTCATCACGCGCGGCTTTCGCGATGCGCTGCGCATCGCCTACCAGAACAGGCCGCGCCTGTTTGACCTGAACATCGTGCTGCCGGAGCTGCTCTACCGCGAAGTCGTGGAGGTGGGCGAGCGCCTGGATGCGCAGGGCGAAACGGTGACGCCGCTCGACGAAGCCGCGCTGCGCGCCGATATGCTGCGTGTATTCGACAGCGGCATCCGCGCCATCGCCATCGTGTTCCTGCACGGCTACCGCCAGGCGGCGCACGAGCAGGCCGCCGCGCGGATCGCCCGGGAGACCGGCTTTACGCAGATTTCCGTCTCGCACCAGGTGTCGCCACTGATGAAGCTGGTCTCGCGTGGCGATACCACGGTGGTGGACGCCTACCTGTCGCCGATCCTGCGCCGCTATGTCGGGCAAGTGGAGCAGCAGATGCCGGGTGTGCGCCTGCAGTTCATGCAGAGCAGCGGCGGGCTGACCGATGCGCACCGCTTCCAGGGCAAGGACGCCATCCTGTCCGGCCCGGCCGGTGGCATCGTCGGCATGGTGCGCTCGTCGCAGAGCGCGGGCTTTGGGCGCATCATCGGCTTCGACATGGGTGGCACGTCGACCGATGTCTCGCACTTCAACGGCGATCATCCCAACGATTTCGAGCGCGTGTTCGAGACCAGCGTGGCGGGCGTGCGCATGCGCGCGCCCATGATGAGCATCCACACGGTGGCCGCCGGCGGCGGCTCCATCCTGCATTTTGACGGCAGCCGTTTCCGCGTCGGCCCCGATTCGGCCGGCGCCAACCCGGGGCCGGCGAGCTACCGGCGCGGCGGCCCGCTGGCCGTGACCGACTGCAATGTCATGCTCGGCAAGATCCAGCCGCGGCATTTCCCCGCGGTGTTCGGCCCGCGCGCCGATGCCGCGCTGGACCGCGACACGGTGGTGGCCAGGTTCGCGGCGCTGGCGCAAGCGGTAACGGAAGCGACTGGCGATCAACGCAGCGCCGAGCAGGTGGCCGAAGGCTTCATCGAGATCGCGGTCGGTAATATGGCCAATGCCATCAAACAGATCTCCGTGCAGCGCGGCCACGACGTGACCGGCTACACACTGACCACCTTCGGCGGCGCCGGCGGGCAGCATGCCTGCCTGGTGGCGGACGCCCTCGGCATGCAGACCGTGTTCGTGCATCCGCTGGCGGGCGTATTGTCGGCCTACGGCATGGGCCTGGCCGACCGAACCGCCATGCGCGAGCGCGCCGTGGAGACGCGCCTGGACGACAGCGCATTGCCCGCGTTGCAAGCCACGCTCGATGCGCTGGCAAGCGAAGCGCGGCAGGAACTGCTGGAGCAGGAAGTCGCCGAGGCGCAGATCGATGTGGTGCGCCGTGCGCACCTGCGCTATGAGGGCACGGATTCGGCGCTGGTGGTGCCGTTCGGCACCTTGCCTGCCATGCAGGCGGCGTTCGATGCCGCGTACCGCCAGCGCTATGCCTTCCTGATGCAAGGCAAGCCCCTGGTCGTGGAAGCCCTGTCGGTGGAAGCCATCGGCAGCAGCGAGCCGCCCGAGGAGAAACTGCCCGACGCGCAGCCGCGCACCGGCGGGCCCGTGCCGGCGGAACTGGTGCGCGTGTTCAGCGGCGGCGCCTGGCACGACACCGGCCTGTTCCCGCGCGATACGCTGCGCCCCGGCGACGTGCTGCCGGGCCCCGCCATCATTGCCGAGCGCAACGCCACCACGGTGGTCGAGCCCGGCTGGCAGGCTGAGCTGACCGCGCGCGACCACCTGGTGCTGACCCGCGCCGTGCCGCGTCCCCAGCGGCGCGCCATGGGCACCGACGCCGATCCGGTCATGCTGGAAGTGTTCAACAACCTGTTCATGTCGATCGCCGAGCAGATGGGCCAGCGGCTGCAAAACACGGCGTACTCGGTCAACATCAAGGAACGGCTCGACTTCTCCTGCGCCATCTTCGATGCCGGCGGCAACCTGATCGCCAATGCCCCGCACATGCCGGTGCACCTGGGCTCGATGGGCGAGAGCATCAAGACCGTGATCACGCGCAATGCCGGGCACATGGCCGATGGCGATGTCTACGTGCTCAACGACCCGTACAACGGCGGCACGCATCTGCCGGACGTGACGGTGATCACGCCGGTCTTCGACGAGGCTGGCGCGGAGATCCTCTTCTACGTTGGCTCGCGCGGCCACCATGCGGATATCGGCGGCATCACGCCGGGCTCGATGCCGCCGGACTCCACGGTGGTGGAGGAAGAGGGCGTGATGATCGACAACTTTCCGCTGGTGAAGGCCGGTGTGCTCGACGATGCCGGCATGCGCGCACTGCTGGCGGGCGCGCGCTACCCGGCCCGCAATATCGACCAGAACATGGCCGACCTGCGCGCCCAGGTGGCGGCCAACGCCAAGGGCGTGGAAGAGCTGCGCAAGATGGTGGTGCAGTTCGGCCTGCCGGTGGTGCGCGCCTATATGGGCCATGTGCAGGACAACGCCGAGGAAGCCGTGCGCCGGGTCATCACCGCGCTGAAGGACGGCGCCTACCGCTACCCGCTGGATAATGGCGCGCAAATCCAGGTACGCGTGACCGTGGATCAGGCCAGACGCGAAGCCGTGGTGGACTTCACCGGTACTTCGGCGCAATTGCCCAACAACTTCAACGCGCCGCGCGCGGTCTGCATGGCGGCCGTGCTCTACGTGTTCCGCACGCTGGTCAACGAGGACATTCCGCTCAATGCCGGCTGCCTCAAGCCGATCAACGTGATCATCCCCGAAGGCTCCATGCTCAATCCGCGCTATCCGGCCTCGGTGGTGTCGGGCAATGTGGAAACGTCATCGTGCATCACCAACGCGCTTTATGGCGCGCTGGGCGTGGTGGCGGCCAGCCAGGGCACCATGAACAATTTCACTTTCGGCAACGCGCGCTACCAGTACTACGAGACCATCTCCGGCGGCAGCGGCGCGGGGCAGGGTTTCAACGGCTGCGACGTGGTGCAGACCAATATGACCAACTCGCGCCTGACCGACCCCGAGGTGCTGGAATGGCGCTTCCCGGTGCGGCTGGAGAGCTATGAGATCCGGCCCGGCTCGGGTGGCGCGGGGCAGTGGCACGGCGGCAACGGCGGCATCCGCAAGGTGCGCTTCCTGGAGCCGATGACGGCGTCGATCCTGTCCAACAACCGCTTGCATGCGCCGTTCGGCATGGCCGGCGGCGAGCCCGGCGCGATGGGCCGCAACTACGTGGTGCGGGGTGACGGGAGCGAGCAAGCGCTGGGCCATGTCGGGCGTTGCGAGATGCAAGCGGGCGATGTCTTCGTGGTGGAAACGCCGGGAGGCGGGGGCTACGGCAAGGTGTAAGGGCGTGGCGGGGCGAGCCGGGGTGCAATGCGCCGGCTCGTCGCACGGGCTTCGCGGGCGCGGCGAATTTACACTCGCATTCATTTCCATTCATTTCCCACAGATCAGTCTTTCGTCACTTCCTGAATTTTCGATCCATCGTTTTTGCCAGGTTTGGCGCGCCGGGCGTCGCTGCCGGACACATCGCGTTGCAGCAAACTCCTTGACTTATCCTCAGGTGATTCCTAGGTTTATGAAGACCCTGGGGGGCGAGGCCATCGTGCAGCAAGTGGTCCTTCCCGGGGGGGCAAGGGAGGGACCGCAGTGACGCCACGCAGCAGATCAATCGTTCTTGGTATCGCATTGATTGGCGCATTGATTGGCGCGCTCGCCGCGGGCGGGTGTACCAAGCCGGAGCCGGGCCGCGTCCTTGACGAGGCGAAGCAGGCCGGCCGGGGCCCGGAAACGTTCCGGCACGCATCGGAAGACTATTTCCACGACATGGATCGTGGCGTTGCGCTGACCCAGGAAGAAATCGCCGGCCGCAATATGTGGCTGGTGTGGAGCGGCGGCAACGACCGGTTCTGGGACGACATGACGAACTTCACGTTCGGTGCGTTCGACCTGCTCAAGTCCATCAGCTCGCATCCGAGCCAGGGCTATTCCCGCGACACCCGCTGGCGCTATCTGGGCCTGCTCAACGAGCCCTGCTTCGAAAAACCCGCAGGGCCCGATCCGCAGCGCTTCGGGCTGTGGCTGGACCAACGGGTCAAGGATTGCCCGGCCGATCCCTTCGAGAACGAGCAAGCCTATCCGGGCGTCAAGATTGGCGCGCGCGGCACCACGTTCGCCAATGGCGCGAAGCTGCCGGTGGGCTCTTACTACGGCTACCCCACGGGCATCGTCGGCTTGCGGCTGTTCCCCAACCCGGCCTTTGACGAGAAGGCTGCGAAGGCATGGGATCCGCAGCGCTATTACACCGATCCCAAGTACTACAATCGCGCGGATCTCGTGCGGCCCTACCGCGTTGGCATGGCCTGCGGTTTTTGCCACGTGGGCCCGAGCCCGATCCATCCCCCCGGGGATCCCGCGCACCCGCAATGGCCCGAGCTGAGTTCCACGGTGGGTGCGCAGTACATGTGGGTGGACCGGCTGTTCATCCATAACGCATCGACGCCCGAAGGCCGGCAGAACTTCATGTTCCAGCTCGTGCATACCTTCCGCCCGGGCACCATGGATACTTCGCTGGTGTCCACGGACAACATCAACAACCCCCGCACCATGAACGCGCTCTACGACCTGATGTCGCGCATGGGCGTGGCCAGGCGCATCGGCGAAGAAAAACTGGCCGGGGGCGAGCTGAACAACCGGCAGCTCAACGACTTCGTCAAGACCGGCGCGTTGACGCAGTTCTACACGCCGCCCGACACGGTATGGACGCCGCATGTCCTCAAGGACGGCGCCGATTCGGTCGGCGTGCTGGGCGCATTGAACCGGGTGTACCTGAATATCGGCCTGTTCAGCGAGGAATGGCTGCTGCACTTCAATCCCATCCTCGGCGGCAAGGCGATCTCGCCCATCGAGCTCGCCGTGGCGCAGAAGAACTCGAGCTACTGGAAGGCGACGGAAGCCGGCACGATCAATATGGCGCTGTTCCTGCTGAAGGCGACCCCGCCGGACCACTTGAGCGATGCCCCGGGCGGCGCTGGCTTCCTGGCGGATACTTCCACGCCGGCCGGCGCGCAGATGCTCGACCGGGGCAAGGTCGTGTTCGCCGACACTTGCGCGCGTTGTCATTCCAGCAAGGCGCCGCCGCCGCCGGCCAGCCTGAACCTGCAGAACTGCGCGGGCCCGAACTATCTCGCCTGCTTCATGCGGTACTGGAAATGGACGCAGACGGACGAATTCAAAACGCAGATGCGCGACGTGGTCAAGGCGCCGGACTTCCTGGCGGGCAACTATCTGTCGTCCGATGCGCGCATTCCCGCCACGCTGCTGCGGACCAACGTGTGCAGCCCGCTCGCGACCAATGCACTGCGCGGAAATATCTGGGACAACTTCTCGTCGGAGTCGTACAAGACGCTGCCCTCGGTGGGTAGCGTTACCCTCAACGACCCCTTCACCGGCGAGCGCTGGCAATACCGGATGCCGGCGGGCGGCCGTGGCTATACCCGCGTGCCCTCGCTGATCAGCATTTGGTCGACGGCGCCGTTCCTGCTTAACAACGCGCTTGGACCCTTCAGCGAGGATCCGTCGGTCGCCAGCCGTATCCAGGTCTTCGATGCGTCCATCGAGCAGCTGCTCTGGCCCGAGAAGCGCGTGCATGACGACATCCTGGGCGCCAAGGTGCCGGGCACCATCGATCGCACTACCGAGCGCAGCCAGATTACGGTGCCGGAGGGCTTCGTGCCGGACGCGCTCCAGCCATTGCAGGGCTTCATGCACCGCTATGCGCCGTGGCTGGTGGGGGCGAGCGGCGATGTGACGATCGGGCCGGCGCCCAGGCAGATGCCGGTCAACCTGCTGGCCAATATCCAGCCGCTATCGGAGACCACCGACGTCGGGGCCAAGGCCGAGCATGCGGCCAAGGTGGTGGGCCTTGCGCTCAAGCTGAGATCGGACCTGGCCTCCGTGCCGGAGGGTGCGACCGACGCGGATCTGGGCAAGACCTACGCCGATCTGGTCAAGCCGATGCTGGCACTCAGCAAGTGCCCGGATTTTGTCGTGAACCGCGGCCATTACTTCGGCACGGCGGAGTTCAACAACCAGGCCGGCCTGAGCGCCGATGAGCAATCGTTCGGGCAGGAGCCGGTATTGAGCGATGACGAAAAACGGGCCTTGATTGCCTTTCTCAAGACGTTTTGACGTAGGCGGCGCGGCGGGGATATGTCTGCTCCAGGCGAACAAGCATGGGATTACGTGATCGTCGGTTCCGGCGCGGGGGGCGGCACGCTCGCCGCGCGGCTGGCGGAGGCCGGCATGCGCGTATTCCTGCTCGAGGCCGGCAACGATGCGCGCGAGCCTGGCACGGCTTGCATGCCGGAGGATTACGAGGTGCCGGCGTTTCATGCCTGCGCCTCTGAGAATCCGGCCATGAGCTGGAATTTTTTCGTGCGCCACTACGCGGACGATGCGCAGCAGCGCAGGGACCCGAAGTACGGCAGCGAAGGCGTGCTCTATCCCCGGGCGGCGACGCTCGGCGGCTGCACCGCGCACAACGCGATGATCTTCCTCTACCCGCACGACTCGGACTGGGACGGCATTGCCGAGCTGACCGGCGACCACTCGTGGAAAGCCGCTCGCATGCGCCGGTATGCCAAGACGCTGGAGCAATGCCGGCACCGTCCGCTGTGGGCGCTCGCGCGCCGCCTTGGCTTCGATCCCACGGCGCACGGCTGGGACGGATGGCTCAGCACCGAGCGCGCGTTCCCGCTCGAAGCGCTGGCCGACAATGCGCTCACGCGCCTGATCCTGGGCTCCATGGAACTGGCGGCGCGCAGCGTGCCGCGGCGCCTGCATGCGGTCCTGAGCTTCTTGCGCTGGCAGGGCGATCCGAACGCCAGGATCTGGGCAAGGCGATGTTTCAAAGGCGTTTGCTATACGCCGCTTTCCACGCGCGGGCATGCGCGCCACGGCGCGCGCGAACGGGTGCTGGATGTGGCGACCCGCCTGCCGTCGTGCTTGCATATCGAGATGGACGCGCTGGCCACGCGCGTGCTGCTGGACGCGCACGGCACGGCGACCGGTGTCGAATACCTGAAGGGCAAGCGCCTCTACCAGGCCCACGTCTCGCCAAGCACGGCGCCGGGCGTACGCCATGAAGTGCACGCGCGCCGTGAGGTGATCCTGGCGGGCGGGGCGTTCAATACGCCGCAACTGCTGATGCTGTCAGGCATCGGCCCTGCCGAGCACCTTCGGGCGCACGGCATTGCCGTGAAGGTGGATTTGCCGGGCGTCGGGCGCAATCTCCAGGATCGCTATGAGGTGGGCGTGGTAAGCCGGATGGCGCAGCCGTGGCGCATCCTCGATGGCGCCCGCTTCCAGAAGGATGATCCGGCCTATTGCAGCTGGCGCGACCGCCGGCATGGGGTCTACACCTCCAACGGCGTGGCGATCGGGGTCGCACGGCGCTCGCGCAAATCCGCGCCCGCACCGGATGTGTTCTGCATGGCGCTGGTTGAGCATTTCACCGGCTACTTCCCGGGTTACTCCAAGCTATTCGCCCAGAGCGACGATGCGCTTACCTGGGCCATTCTCAAGGCACACACGCGCAACCGCGCGGGCACGGTGCGGTTGCGCTCCGCGAATCCGCTCGAGCCGCCCTTGATCAATTTCCATTATTTCGAAGAAGGCGGGGCGGGGGCGGACGAGGATCTGCGCGCGGTGATCGACGCCATCCGCTTTGTGCGCAAGCTGGCAGCGCCGCTGGCAGAGCGCGGCGTGATCGCGCAGGAGCAGCTTCCTGGCGCGCACCTGCGCAGCGACGATGAACTGGGCGGCTATGTGCGCGACAACGCCTGGGGGCATCACGCCTCGTGCAGTTGCGCCATCGGCGCGCGTGCGGCGGGCGGCGTGCTGGGCAGCGATTTTTCCGTGCATGGCACGCGCGGGCTGCGGGTTGTCGACGCGTCCGTCTTCCCGAGGATTCCCGGCTTCTTCCTGGCCAGCGCGGTCTACATGATCGCCGAGAAGGCTGCCGACGTGCTCTTGCACGAAGCGAACGCCGCGGCGAAGGCGAAGGCGACGGCGGCGGCGACGGTGTAGGCAGGCGCGACATTGGAGGTGCAAACATGGCATACGACGTACGCATGCTGCTGGAAATGAGCCAGGACCAGCTTGACGATCTGTTTCGCAACAGCCCGGCCGGCGATATTCCGGATGGCGAGGCCGCCGGCACCGCGATCATCTCGCCCGGCACGGTATTCACCGAGAGCATCGCCAAGATGATCAACCTCTTTGCCTGGCAGGGAAAGGTCTTCGACGCCAAGCGCGGCGTTCTCAAGAACCGCGTCTCCATCTTCGGGCTCGAGGCGATCCTGGCGAAGGTGTACAAGGGCGAGAGCTGGCTTGACCAGAAGGAGTGCATTGTCCTGGACTATTCCGCCACATCGCTGGTCGCGCATTGGATCCGCGACGAGATTCGCTGCATCGCGCCTGGCGTGTATCTTGGCAAGGTGTACTGGGACAAGCATCGCCTGATCGATTTCTGCCTCGAGTTCTGATGAAGCGCAGAGCGTTCCTGGTCGGTGGCATCGGCGGCATCGGGGCAGTCGGTGCGTTGCTGATCGGCTGGTCGGTGCTGCCGCCTCGGCAGCGGCTGGCCACGTCGCAGCCGTTGCCGGCGGTTGGCACGCAGGTGGGGCTCAATGGCTGGGTCAAGATCGCAGCGGACAACACCGTCACCATCATGATGTGCCGCTCCGAGATGGGGCAGGGCGTGCACACCGGCCTGGCCATGGTGCTGGCCGACGAGCTGGATGCCAGCTGGGCGCACGTGAAGGTTGAGCACGCGCCCGTGGACAAGATCTACAACAACCTGGAAGTCGTCGTCGAGGATCTCCCGTTCCGCGCGGACGACGACAGCGTGGCCAGGCATCTGGCCGCCTGGCTGACCGCCAAGCTCATGCGCGAGATCGGCGAGATGGTGACAGGCGGCTCGTCGAGCCTCAATGACTTGTGGGACCCGATGCGCGAGGCCGGCGCATCCGCCCGCGCGATGTTGATCGGCGCGGCAGCCGCGCGGTGGAACGTGCCAGCGGGCGAGTGCCGCGCGCAGGACGGCAAGGTACTGCATCCGTCCGGGAAAACAGCCACCTTCGGTGAACTGGCGGCCCAGGCCGGGAAGCTCCCGCTGCCGGCAAAGGTGGCGCTGAAGACGCCATCCGAATTCAAGCTGATCGGCAAGGACATACGCCGCCTGGAGGCCGCATCCAAGATCGATGGCACGGCGCGCTTTGGCATCGACGTGCTGCCCGAGGGCCTGCTGTACGCCAGCGTGACGATGTGCCCGACGCTGGGCGGCACGGTGGCGAGCTTCGACGGCGCGGTTGCCGCCGCGATGCCGGGCATCGTCAAGGTGCTCGCGGTGGATGCCTACAACGGCGGCACCGGCGGGGTGGCGGTGATCGCCGACAACGCGTACCGGGCCATGAAGGCGCTGGATGCGGTCAAGATCGTGTGGAACCCTGGCCCCGCCGCCTCGCTGTCCAGCCCGGAGGTGAGCCGGCGTCTCGCGCAGGCGCTGGATGCCTCCGACGGCCACGCCTATTACCGGCACGGCGATGTCGAAGCGGCATTGAAGTCAGCCGCCAAGCCCGTCAGCGCCGAGTACAGCGCGCCCTACCTCGCGCATGGCGCGGTGGAGCCCATCAACTGCACGGCGCAGGTGCGCGACGGCGCGGCCAGGGTCTGGGTCTCGACGCAGTTGCCTGGCCTGGCGCGCCGGGCGGTGTCGAAGGTCCTCGGCATCGATGCCGACAAGGTCGATGTGCAGCCGCAACTGATCGGTGGCGCGTTCGGGCGGCGGCTGGAGGTGGATTTTATCTCCCAGGCCGCGGCAATCGCGCGCGCGGGCGGTGGGCGGCCGGTGCAGACGATCTGGTCGCGCGTCCAGGACACCACGCACGACTTCTACCGGCCTGCCTGCCTCTCGCGCTTCAAGGCCGGGCTCGACGGCGCGGGCAACCTGGTGGCCTGGCACAACACGTCGGCCAGCCAGGCGATCGTGCCGGCCATGCTGGCGCGCTTGCTTGGCCTGCCGGGCCTGGGCATCGACAAGACCACGACGGAAGGCGCGTTCGACCGGCCCTACGAATGGCCGAACGCGCGCGTCGGGCACGCGATTGTCGACCTGCCGGTGCCGGTGGGTTTCTGGCGCTCGGTGGGCCACTCGCACCAGGCATTTTTTACCGAGAGCTTTATCGACGAACTGGCGGCGGCCGCCGGCAAGGATCCCGTTGCCTTTCGTGCCAGCCTGCTGGTCAGGCATCCGCGTCATCTGGCCGTGTTGCACATGGCCGCGGACAAGGCCGGCTGGGGAACGCCGTTAGGGAAGACAGCCGACGGCGCCGCACGCGCACGCGGGGTGGCGCTGCACGAGGCATACGGCAGCATCGTCGCGCAGGTGGCGGAAGTATCCGTGGCGCCGGACAAGACCGTGCGCGTGCACCGGGTGGTCTGCGCGATCGATTGCGGGCTGCCGGTGAACCCGAACCTGATTCGCCAGCAGATGGAGAGCGCGATCATCTTTGGCTTGTCGGCCGCGCTGTTCGAGGAGATCACGATCGTCGACGGCCAGGTGCACCAGAAAACGTTTGGTGACTTCCCCGTCATCTTCATGAACAACTGCCCGGCCATCGAAACCCACATCATGCCAAGCCAGGACCATCCCCAGGGTGTAGGTGAACCGGGCACGCCCCCCATTGCGCCGGCGGTGGCCAATGCCCTGTTTGCGCTGACGGGACAGCGCCTGCGCGCGTTGCCTTTGAAACTGGCCTGAGTCCCGGGAGAAAGCCATGCTGCCCCTGAACATCAACGGTAAGACAGTGTCCGTGCAGTCCGATCCGGACACCCCTCTGCTGTGGGTGCTTCGGTGCGAGCTGGGGTTGACCGGCACCAAGTATGGTTGCGGCATCGGCGTTTGCCGGGCCTGTACGGTGCAGTTGAACGGCGCGCCGCAGGTCGCCTGCATGAGCCCGGTCTCCGCGCTGGCCAATATCCGGATCGTGACCATCGAGGGCTTGCGCGGCCCGCAGGCGCAAGCCTTGAGGGCCGCCTGGCTCGATCTGGACGTGGTGCAGTGCGGCTACTGCCAGAGCGCGCAGCTCATGACCGCCAGCGCGCTCCTGAGAAGCAACCCAAAGCCCAGTGATGCCGACATCGATAAGGCGATGGAGCACATTGTCTGCCGCTGCGGCACCTACCCGCGGATCCGCGCTGCTATCCACCAGGCCGCCGGGCAGCCACGCACCTGAGGCAGCCCCGCCCGGCGAGGGTTTTTACCGATAACGTGAACGCAGGGGGCGACAAAGAATGAAACCCCAATTCCTGTTCAGGTTATTCGCGCCATGCCCATCGCGGCGAAACCGCCCTTTGCGCTCACAAGCGGGTTGCGTTCGATCATCCATGGCATGGCGTGCCGATTCACGCTGTGCTGACCGATCCCGGCGCTGTTGATGCCGCTATTGGCGGCGCGGTTGGCTTACCTGAGCATCGTCAACGCGCCACCAAGGAGACCCCATGCCGGACAACGCAAGCTGTGCCCACGCGGCCACGGCTGATTTTCATCGCCTGCTGGCGCGCGAGCTGCCGGAGCACGACGAGCAGGACTGGGAAGACGCGCAGCGCGGCTTCGTCGGCACCATCCCCAATGCCAAGGTGGCACGCGCCAACGGGCACGGCGTGTGGAACATGGAAGCCTATGGCTTCCTGGATGCCGCCGAGGCGCCGGATACCGTCAACCCCAGCCTGTGGCGGCAGGCGCGCCTTAACCGCATCCACGGCCTGTTCCAGGTCACGCCGCGCATCTTCCAGGTGCGCGGGTTCGATATCGCCAATATCACCTTTATCGAAGGCGACACCGGCGTGATCGCGCTGGACGCGCTGACCTGCCCGGAGACCGCCGCAGCCGCGCTCGCGCTGTACCGGGCGCATCGCGGCAACCGCACGTTGCACACCGTGATCTACAGCCACAGCCATGCCGACCACTTTGGCGGCGTGGCGGGGCTGGTTGACGAGGCCGACGTGCGCGCCGGGCGGGTCCAGGTGATTGCGCCCTCCGGCTTCATGCACCACGCCATCGCTGAGAACGTGATCGGCGGCGTGGCCATGGCGCGCCGCGCGCAGTTCCAGTTTGGCCACACGTTGGCCAAAGGGCCGGCAGCGCAGGTGGATGCCGGCCTGGGCAAGACGCTGCCGATGGGCCGCTCGACGCTGATCGCGCCAACGCGGTCGATCGAGGCCGAGCACGAGATCCACGTGATCGACGGGCTGGAGATCGAGTTCCAGCTCACGCCAGAGACCGAGGCGCCCTCCGAGATGCACCTCTTCATCCCGTCCGAGGGCGCGCTCAACCTGGCCGAAAACGCCACCCACAACCTGCACAATCTTTGCCCATTGCGCGGCGCCAAGGTGCGCGACGCACTGGCATGGTCCAAGTACCTGCACCGCGCGCTGCACCGCTATGGCCCGCGTACCGTGGTGGTGCTGGCCCAGCACCACTGGCCGACCTGGGGCGCGGAGCGCGCCCGGCGCTTCCTGTCCGAGCAGCGCGACCTGTACCGCGTGCTGCACGACCAGACCGTGCGGCTGATGAGCCATGGCCTGAAGGCCGGCGAGATCGCCGAAGGGCTGCAACTGCCGGAGTCGCTGGCCAGGCGCTGGCACACGCGCGGCTACTACGGCACCGTGTCGCACAACGTCAAGGCGATCGTGCAGCACTACCTGAGCTGGTACGACGCGCATCCGGCCAACCTGCATGCGCTGCCGCCGGTGGCCGCCGCGCGCAAGCACCTGGAATACATGGGCGGCATCGACGCCGTGATGGCCAAGGCCCGCGCCGACTACGAGCGCGGCGAGTTCCGCTGGGTGGCCGAGGTGCTCAAGCACGCGGTCTACGCGCATCCGGCGCATGCCGAGGCGCGCGAGCTGGCGGCCCGCGCGCTGGAGCAGATGGGCTTCCAGGCCGAGTCGGCGACGTGGCGCAATGCCTACCTGCTGGCCGCGCGCGAGTATCGCGAAGGGCCGCCGCAGGCCAATCCGCAGGGGCCGCCGGCCAACGCGCTGATGGGCGCGATGAGCAACGAGCTGCTGTTCGACGCGCTGGCGGTGCGCATCCACGGGCAGCGCGCGCAGGGCATGGCGTGCCAGATCGGCTGGCTGTTCACCGACAGCGGCGAGCATTGGATGAGCACGCTGTCCAACTGCGCGCTGAGCAGCCTGCTGGTGGAGGCGGCCGATGTGGTGGCCGATGTGGCGGCTGATGTGGCGGCTGATGTGGCGGCTGATGTGGCGAACACGGCGGACGTGGTCATCGAGACCAGCCGCGACACGCTCGACGCCGTCCTGACCCGGCGCTTGACGGCGGCCGAGGCTGTGGCGCAAGGCCGGCTCACGCTGCGCGGCGATGTGTCGCTGCTGCCGCGCTTCATGGGCCTGCTGGACCAGTTCAGCGGCAGCTTCCCGGTGGTGGACGCGGCGCCCTGGCCGGAGCGCTGAGCCGGCCACCGGCCCGTCGTCGGCGAATCGCAGCCGTTCTGGCTGTGCAAGGTGACGGTGGCGCTGGAGGGCAAGGCCGTGGCGTGGGCGGATTGGGGCGGATTGGGTTCGGCCTGCTTAAGTGGTTTATGAGGCGCAATTAGCCCGGATGCCACCCGGCCCGCGTGATGGCTGCGGAGCTTGTCCGGGCCACCACCACCTTTTGTCCGTCAAGCCACCTCTGCTGCAACGCGGGAACCCCCTCTCGACAAGGTATAATCCCGGTTTCCCGCCAGCACGGCGCCCCAACCAGCGGCGCCGGCCGGTAGCAGCCCCTACCTCCTGCCCTCCCGACCGCTCAGACCATGGCGCATTTCTCGTGCTTCCCCGGTGCATTGGCGCTTTCCGCCTTTCGCCAGCAACGCCTGCTCACCGCCCTCAAGCAGATCGACGCCGACATCGAGTCGGTGCACGGCCAGTTCCTGCATTTTGTCGACACCGACGTGCCGCTATCGCAAGACGACAGCGCCCGCATCGCCGCGCTGTTGACCTATGGCGCGCCTTTCGAGGCACAAACCGACGGTGATCGCTTTGTGGTGATTCCGCGCTTCGGCACCATCTCGCCGTGGGCCAGCAAGGCGACCGACATCGCGCACAACTGCGGCTTCGAGCACGTGCACCGCATCGAGCGCGGCATCGAGATCACCGTGATCTGCAAGAAGGGCCTGCTGCGTGGGCGCAAGACGCTGGATGCCGGCACGCGCGCCGCGGTGGCTGCCCACCTGTTCGACCGCATGACCGAAAGCGTGGTGGCTTCGCGTGAAGACGCCGCCGGCCTGTTCCAGGAACTGCCGGCCAAGCCGCTGCGCTTCATCGACATCTCCGGTGGCCGCGCCGCGCTGGCGCAAGCCAATACCGAAATGGGCCTGGCCCTGTCGGAAGACGAGATCGACTACCTGGTCGACGCCTACGCCAAGCTGGAGCGCAACCCGACCGACGTCGAGCTGATGATGTTCGCGCAGGCCAACAGCGAGCACTGCCGCCACAAGATCTTCAACGCCACCTGGACCATCGACGGCGTGCAGCAGGACAAATCCCTGTTCGCCATGATCCGCAATACCCACCAGCTCAACCCGCAAGGGTCGATCGTGGCGTACTCGGACAACTCCGCGGTGATGGAAGGCGATGTGGCTGAGCGCTGGTTCCCGCGCGGCACCGAGCAGAAGTATGGCCGCCATGAGGCGCTGACCCACACGCTGATGAAGGTGGAGACGCACAACCACCCGACCGCCATCTCGCCGTTCCCCGGGGCCTCCACCGGCGCCGGCGGTGAAATCCGCGACGAAGGCGCCACCGGCCGTGGCGGCAAGCCCAAGGCTGGCCTGACCGGCTTCACGGTCTCCAACCTGATGCTGCCGGACGCCGTGGAAGGCTGGGAAAACGCGCGTGACGCCGCCCAGCCGGTGGCGCACCGCAACCCGGACGACAAGGTGAGCGTGACCGGCAAGCCGGACCGCATCGCCTCGCCGCTGCAAATCATGACCGAAGGCCCGCTCGGCGGCGCCGCGTTCAACAATGAATTCGGCCGCGCCATCCTGGGCGGTTACTTCCGCGTCTACGAGCAAAACGTGGGCGGCACCGTGCGCGGCTATCACAAGCCGATCATGATCGCCGGCGGCATCGGTAACATCGACGCCGGCCACACGCACAAGAAGGCGCTGCCGGCCGGCTCGCTGCTGATCCAGCTCGGCGGCCCGGGCATGCGCATCGGCATGGGCGGCAGCGCCGCCAGCTCGATGGCGACCGGCACCAATACCGCCGACCTGGACTTCGATTCGGTCCAGCGCGGCAACCCGGAAATGGAGCGGCGCGCGCAGGAAGTCATCAACGCCTGCTGGCAGCTCGGCGACGACAACCCCATCCTGTCGATCCACGACGTGGGCGCGGGCGGCATCTCCAATGCCTTCCCCGAGCTGGTGGACGGCGCGGGCCGCGGTGCGCGCTTCGACCTGCGCCAGGTGCACCTGGAAGAGTCGGGCATGAGCCCGGCCGAGATCTGGTGCAACGAGTCGCAGGAACGCTATGTGATGGCGGTGGCGCCGGAGTCCTTCCCGCTGTTCCAGACCATGTGCCAGCGCGAGCGTTCGCCGTTTGCCGTGGTGGGCATCGCCACCGAAGAGCAGCAGCTGCAACTGGTCGATGCGCATGTCGACGCGGCGCTCAAGGAACACTATGCCGTGAACATGCCGATGGACGTGCTGCTGGGCAAGCCGCCGCGCATGCACCGCGACGTCAAGCACGTGGCGCAAAGCCTGCCCCCGGTGGACGTGACCGGCATCGCGCTGGACAAGGCCGTGCGCGACGTGCTGCGCCACCCGACCGTGGCCAGCAAGTCGTTCCTGATCACCATCGGCGACCGCACGGTTGGCGGCATGAATGCGCGCGACCAGATGGTCGGCCCCTGGCAGGTGCCGGTGGCCGACGTGGCGGTGACCACGCTCGACTACAAGGGCCGGGCCGGCGAAGCCATGACCATGGGCGAGCGCACTCCGCTAGCCGTGATCAACGCCCCCGCCTCGGGCCGCATGGCCATCGGCGAGGCGCTGACCAACCTGGCCGCCGCGCCGGTCAAGGACCTGGCCAAGGTCAAGCTGTCCGCTAACTGGATGGCCGCCTGCGGCGTGGACGGCGAAGACGCCAAGCTGTACGACACCGTGCATGCGGTTGGCATGGAACTGTGCCCGGCGCTGGGCATCAGCATCCCGGTGGGCAAGGATTCGCTGTCCATGCGCACCAAGTGGCAGGACGACGGCGTCGACAAGGAAGTGGTCGCACCGGTCTCGCTGATCATCTCGGCGTTTGCCGCCGTGGATGACACCGACCGCACCCTGACCCCGCAACTGCGCACCGATGCGGGCGACAGCGTGCTGATCGCCATCGACCTCGGCCGCGGCAAGAACCGCCTGGGCGGCAGCATCCTGGCCCAGGTGACGCAGCAGGTAGGCGACACCGCGCCGGACGTGGACAGCGCCGAAGACCTGAAGAACTTCTTCAACGTGATCCAGCGCCTGAACCGCGAGGGCAAGCTGCTGGCCTATCACGACCGTTCCGACGGCGGCTTCATGGCTGCCCTGGCGGAAATGGCCTTTGCCGGCCATTGCGGCCTGTCGCTCAACGTCGATATGCTGGCGCTGGACCCGGTCCAGGAGCAGGACTTCGGCGACGCCAAGAACTGGGCGCAGCAAATCTCCGGCCGCCGCGACGAGCAGACCCTGCGCGCGCTGTTCTCGGAAGAGCTCGGCGCGGTGATCCAGGTACGCCAGGAAGAGCGCGATGCCGTGTTCGCCGTGCTGCGCGAAGTCGGCCTGTCGGCCTGCAGCCACGTGGTGGGCAAGCCCAATGCCACCGACCAGATCGAGATCTACCGCGACGCCAAGAAGGTCTTCGGCGCCGCGCGCAGCGAGCTGCAGCGCACCTGGAGCGAAGTCAGCTGGCGCATCGCGCGCCTGCGCGACAACCCGGCTTGCGCCGACAGCGAATACGATCGCGTGCTCGACGCGGCGGACCCGGGCATCTCGCCGGTGCTGACCTTCGATCCGGCACAAGACATCGCCGCACCGTTCGTGGCCACCGGCGCGCGTCCGCGCGTGGCGATCCTGCGCGAGCAGGGCGTCAACTCGCAGATCGAAATGGCGTACAGCATGGACCGCGCCGGCTTCGACACGCACGACGTGCACATGAGCGACCTGATTGCCGGGCGTGCCAACCTGGCCGACTTCTCCGGCTTTGTCGCTTGCGGCGGCTTCAGCTACGGCGACGTGCTGGGTGCCGGCGAAGGCTGGGCCAAGACCATCCTGTTCAACGCGCAGATGGCCGAGCAGTTCGCGGCCTTCTTCAACCGCCAGGACACCTTCGCGCTGGGCGTGTGCAACGGCTGCCAGATGATGAGCAACCTCGCCCCGATCATCCCCGGCGCGGGCGCATGGCCCAAGTTCACCCGCAACCAGTCGGAGCAGTACGAAGCGCGCTACGTCACCGTGCAAGTGCAATCCTCGCCGTCGATCTTCTTCGCCGGCATGGAAGGCAGCCGCATCCCCATCGTGGTGGCGCACGGCGAAGGCTTCGCCGACTTCTCGCAGCAAGGCGACAAGAGCCAGGCCCAGGTGGCGCTGCGTTTCGTGGACAACCACGGCGCGCCGACGCAAACCTACCCGCTGAACCCGAACGGCTCGCCCGACGGCATTACCTCGGTGACCACCACCGATGGCCGCTTCACCGTGCTGATGCCGCACCCGGAGCGCGTGTTCCGCACCGCCACCATGAGCTGGGCGCCGGACGCCTGGAAGCAGGTGGAAGACGGCGGCAGCCCGTGGATGCGCATGTTCCGCAACGCGCGCAAGTGGGTGGGTTGAACGGCCTGCTGTTTTTCGCGCTTTCGCGCTGTAGAAAGGAAAAGCCCGCTTCGCGCGGGCTTTTCCTTTTGTCGATGCGGGATTCACTGAGCGGGTTGGCTGCCTCAGGCAGGCTGCATTTCCGTGCGCGCTCAGCGGGTGATACAGATAAGTGCTGAAAAATGCCCAAACAAGACCTTCGGTTTGGACGCGCTATCATGAATCGCTATGATTCACTGTGATTCAACCCGTATCGAAAAGGACTACATATGGCACAGACCGAAACCAGGGTGCTGACCGTGCATGTGCCGTTGCCACTGGCCGGGAAGGTCGATCAGTTGGCGGCCCGCCTGGAGCGCTCGCGCGGCTGGATCATGAAGCAGGCCCTATCTGCCTGGATCGATCAGGAGGAAGAGCGCAGCCGTCTGACACGTGAGGCCTTGGCCGACGTGGATGCAGGTCGCGTTATCGATCATCAGGCCGTTCAGGCTTGGGCCGACGGTCTTAGCACGGACACACCCCCGCCGGTCTCGCGCTGATGTTGATGGACCTGAAGTGGACCAGCAAGGCGCTCGCCAAGTTTTTGGCCCCCGTGAATAAGCTGGCAGCTGCGCGAACCGTCCAGGCGCTCGCGGCGGCACCTGCAAATTTCCTGGCTAACCCACGCATCGGTGAGCAGCTTGATGAATTCGAGCCCCGCGAGGTGCGGCGGATTCTTGTGGGGCATTATGAGATGCGCTATGAGATTCGGGATTCGACAATCTACGTGCTGCGGGTGTGGCATACCCGAGAGGATCGCTAAGACGACTTGCCTCAAGTCATCCGCCGTGTACTCCAGGCCTGATAAACGTAATACAACGGCCGCTGCGGATCCGATTGCCTGGCCGATGCCGGCGCCGCGCCGCGGATCTGCATGGTGACCAGCACCATGCGCGCGGCTTTCACGGGGGAGTAGCGGTCGCGCAGCGGCAGCATGGGCAGCACGGCGCGCCATTCCGGGGGCAGGCCATCGTGGCTGAAGGTGCCGAGCGCGCAGTAGCCCCATCCTTCGGATGTGAGGTGCCAGAGTTGCCGGTAGGGGCTGCCGCCTGATGCCACTGAAGCCACTGAAGCCATGGTCTCCCTCGTTCGCATGCCGGTGCCCGCGGCGGGAGATCAGGCGGGCTTGCGCTAATCAGACTGCGCCACGGCCAGGGTGGCGGCACGCATGACCTTGATATTACCCATGTGCGGCGATGGTGGGAATGCTTGGCGCGCTCGCCAGGTGCGGCAATGCGTACACCAGGCAACGTGTTTGGTGCCCGGCGTACCGTGCATCACCCAGGGGTCGTCACTTGCAGGCAGCGGTGCGTTCTTGTCCTACAGCCCGCTAAACCAGTTATACCCCTGGTCTTCCCAGTACCCGCCCGGATTCTCGTTGGTCACGAAGAGCGCGGCGATATGCTTGGGGTTCTTGAAGCCGAGCTTGGTCGGCACCCGTAGCTTGAGCGGGTAGCCATAGCGGGCGGGTAGCGGCTCGCTGCCGAAATCCAGCGCCAGCATGGTCTGCGGGTGCAGCGCGGTTTCCATGTCGAGGCTGGAGTAATAGCGGTCCGCGCATTTGAAGCCGATATAGCGGGCGGTGGTGTCCGCGCCGATGCGTTCCAGGAAGGTGCGCAGCGCAACGCCGCGCCATTCGCCGATCGCGCTCCAGCCTTCGATGCAGATATGCCGCGTGATCTGCCCCGCCTGCGGCAGCGCGCGCAGTTGCGCCAGGCTCCATGCGCGCTTGTCGGCGACCAGCCCGGAGACTTCGAGGCGGTAGCCGGCACCGTCGACCTCCGGCACGTCGTACTCAGGATAGAAGGCGTTGAACGGGAAGGGCTGCGTGATCTGGCTGCGCGCGTAGGTGGGGGCGAGCCGGTTGCGGTTGAACAGCCAGGCTTGCACGCGATCGTTCCAGCGCGACATTGACCACAGCACCTTGTCCACGGCATCGCCATCCTGCAAGGTGCAGCCCGCCAGCATGGACAGGGCGCCCAGCGACAGCGAGGAGCGCAGCAACAGGCGCCGCTGGAGTTGCACGAGCTGGGGCTTGAAATCAGCCGCGCTTGCCGGCTCCGAGGCCGGCATGACGATCCGCTTGTCATCGTTGGGGGCGCTCATGCTTCGACATCTCCATGGCCAGCGCGCCCGGCGCGTCCGGTCAGCATTGGCAACAAGGTGGCCGGCACCAGGATGACCAGCGCCAGGTGAATCACGACGAAACCCACGATCCCCGCCATGGCAAGGAAATGCACATGGCGCGCCGTGTCGAACCCGCCAAACAGCGTCGCCAGCCAGTCCAGCTGCACGGGCTTCCAGATGGCCAGCCCGGACGCCACCACCAGCACGCCCAGCAGCAGCACCGCCACATACATCAGCCGCTGCACCGCGTTGTAGGCGCCGGGCCGATGCGGCAGGCGCAGCCGGATGGCAAGCGACGCGTCACGCAGGACGCCGCGCGCGCTCAGCGGCAGGAAGTGGCGCCGGAAATGCCGCGTGGCGAGGCCATAAGCCAGGTAGACCAGGCCATTGGCGGCCAGCAGCCACATGGCCGCGAAATGCCATGCGATCGCGCCGCCCAGCCAGCCGCCTACCGTCGCCCAGGCCGGAAATTTGAAGGGAAACAGCGGCGAGGCGTTGTAGATCGCCCAGCCGCTCATCACCATGCAGGCCATGGCGAAGGCGTTGATCCAGTGCGTGGCGCGCACGACCAGCGGATGGACGATGGCGCGCCGCGCGGGTGCGGAGGAGGGGAGCTTGCGCATGACGGGGAACGTTGGCGGGACAGCAAGGTTCCAGGCCGGACGGCGCCGGCCCGGGCGGGTCTTACATCGGAGGCACCACGCCTTCCTTGCCGGCCGAGATAAAGCGCGCGGTCAGCCCGCCGTCGGCGCCTTTGCTGGCGAACAGCACGATATGCGCGCCGGGGACCAGCAAGGAGCGGTCGCCGGGTTCCAGGTTGACGATGGGCACGTCGTTGGGGATCACGATGCGCTTTTCGCCGTCGGGGTACTTCACGGTGATGGTGCGGCCGTTGCTGACCACCACATTGCCCACGGTGCCGTTGGTCATGCTGCTGTTCTTGCCGAGGTCCCACGCACGATGGCCTTCGCCGCTGCCGCGCATGCTCGGCGGGAACACGTGCACCTCGAGCGCCTTGAGCGAGCCATCCGCCTGCGGCACGGCGGCCGAGCCGATATAGCTGCCGGGCTTGATCTCATCGACCTTGGCCAGCGTCACCGCGCGCACCGCGGTGTCCTTGGTCAGGCCCACTTCCAGGTCCTGTCCCGAGCGCGTGCGCACCTTCAGCGTGTCGCCGGCGAAGGCGGTCACGGTGCCGCGCACGCCGGTAGGCGTGGCGGCGGGAGCGGGCTGCGCCAGCACCGCGGGCGCTGCGGCAAACATGGCGCCGGCGAGCAGCGCCGGGGCCACCAAGGTACGTGTCAAATTACGCGAAACGATCTTCATCCTGGAACTCCTGGTGCGTGGAAAGTGCTACGTAGGTTAGGGTGATGGCCGGGTCGCTCGGATGACTTTTTGATGACCAAAATGTCATGAATCGGGGCTCCGGCCACCGCTAGAATGGCGGCATACCGTTGAATGGCATTGCGCATCATGAGCATCCTCGTCATCGAAGACGACCCCAAGACCGGCGATTACCTCAAGAAGGGTTTGCGCGAAAGCGGCTACGCCGTGGATCTCGCGCGCACCGGTACGGACGGTCTGCACATGGCGCTGGAGCACGCCTACGACCTCGTCGTGCTCGACGTGATGCTGCCGGGCATCGACGGCTGGGAAATCATGCGCACGCTGCGCGCGCGGCGCGACCTGCCGGTGATCTTTCTGACTGCGCGCGACCATGTCAACGACCGCATCCACGGGCTTGAGCTCGGCGCCGACGATTACCTCGTCAAGCCGTTTTCGTTCATCGAGCTGGTGCTGCGCATCCGCACGCTGCTGCGCCGCGGCGTGGTGCGCGAGGCGGAGCTGTTCGAATTCGCCGACCTCAAGCTCGATGTCCTGCGCCGCAAGGTGACGCGCCAGGGCGTGGAGATCGTGCTGACCAACAAGGAGTTCCTGCTGCTGCACCTGCTGGTCAAGCGCCAGGGCGAGGCGCTGTCGCGCACGCTGATTGCCGCCGAGGTGTGGGACATGAACTTCGACAGCGACACCAACGTCGTTGACGTGGCCATCAAGCGGCTGCGCGCCAAGGTCGACCAGCCCTTCGACAAGAAGCTTATCCATACCGTGCGCAGCATCGGCTATACCTTCGGCGAGGGCGCGTGAAAGCCTGGTCCTCGCGCTCGCTGACCGCGCGCACGACGTTGTCGTTCGCCGCGATTGCCTGCGTGGTGATCGGCGCGCTGGGCGCGTATTTCTACCAGTCCGTCAAGACCTCGATGGAGGCCCGCGCCGATCTGCAACTGATCGGGCGCGTGGCGCATTTCCGCCGGCTGGCCAGCGATGTGTACACCGTCGGCGAGCTCAAGGACCGGCCTTTGCTGTTCGAATCCATGCTCGGCGCCGAGCGCGACGTGCTGATTTTCCGCAAGCCGGGCGAGCCGCCGTTTATCCACGTCAACCCGGACAACCTGCCGGTGCCGGCAAAGCTTGAGGCATCCCCGCCGGGCGACGGCGCCGGCCTGAGCGCGGCCAGCATCCTGCGCACCCGGCTGGACAACGGCGTGCCGGTGCACTGGGCGGCCGCGATGGCGCGCTCCAGCGAGGATGGCGGCGTGGTCGAGGTGATCGCCGCGCATCCGATGAGCAACGAAGTGCGGATGCTCGCCGCCTACCGCGACCGCGTGGTGCTGGCCGCGCTGGTCGGCATGCTGGCGGCGACCGCGCTCGCCTTCTTCGCCATCCGGCGCGGGCTCAAGCCGGTAGGCAGCATCGCCGCGCGGGCCGCCGAGATCAGCCCCGCCAGCCTCGCCGTGCGCCTGGATGAGCGGGATGCTCCCGCCGAGCTGCGCGGCCTCGTCGGCGCGTTCAACGCCATGCTGGACCGGCTGGCCGACGGCTACGAGCGGCTGTCCCAGTTTTCCGCCGACCTGGCCCACGAGATCCGCACGCCCGTGGGCGCGCTGATCGGCCAGACCCAGGTCACGCTGAGCCAGTCGCGTCGGCCGGAGGAGTACCAGGACGTCCTCGAGTCCAACCTGGAGGAGCTGAACCGGCTCGGCCATATCGCCGAGAACATCCTGTTCCTGGCGCAGGCCGACCATGCCGGGCTGGTTATCGAGCGCGCCCCGGTGTCGCTGCCTGACGAGCTCAACAAGATCGCCGAGTATTTCGAAGGGCCGGCGGACGAGAAGGCGATGACATTCGAAGTGGAGGCACTCGGCACGGTCTGGGCCAATCCGCTGCTGTGCCGCCGCGCCATCAACAACCTGGTGGTCAATGCCGTGCGCTACGGCGCGCCGGGCAGCGTGGTGCGGCTGAGCAGTACCGAAGAGCCTGACGGCATCGTCGTTGCGGTGGAAAACCAGGGCGAGGCCATCCCGCAAGGCCAGCTCGACCGCCTGTTCGACCGCTTCTATCGCGGCGATGCGGCGCGCAGCCGGGTCACCGAGTCCAACGGCCTCGGCCTGGCCATCGTGAAGGCCATCATGGTGCTGCACGGCGGCGGCGTGATGGCCAGTTGCCCCGCGCCGGGGCTGGTGCGGTTTGCGCTGCGGTTCCCGCGGCAGCAAGGGTTGGCTTCCTGAGAGCTTGTGGCGGCCGGCGCCTGCAAGCCGTGCACGCGGGATCCCCGCGCGCTTCATTGCCGTCTCGTTTCTAGCGTGACAGCAGCGTTACAGCAGCGTATCCAGCAGATCCGGCCCAAACACCTCCCGGTGCACCCGTTCCGCCCTCACGCCACGCGCCTGCAGCGCCGCGCGCTGTGCCTGCATGAACGGCAGCGGCCCGCACAGGTAGAAGTCCGCATCCGCAAGATCTTCGTCGGCCAGAATCACATCGATATCCATGCGGCCAGGCAGGGCGGGTTGCGCCAGAAATTCCGCCGGCTCCTCGGATTCCAGGAAAAAGTGCGTGCGCAGCTTGGGCAGCTTGCGGGCGGCATGCTTGACGTCCTTCAGGTGCGCCACGTGCGAGGCCATGCGCGCGGCGTGGCCGAATACGACCTTGCGTGAAGGATTGCGCTGCGCGACGGTGTTCAGCGCGCTGATCATGGGCGTGACACCGACGCCGGCCGAAAGCAGCACGATGGGGGTGCTGGGCTCGATGCGCGGGGCGAAGTCGCCGAAGGGCTGGCTGACCAGCAGCACGTCGCCTTCGCGGGCGTTTTCGTGCAGCCAGTTCGAGACCGCGCCGGCGGGCAGGTCCTCGCCATTGCCGCGGTCGCGCTTGACCGAGATGCGCCAGGTCTTGCCGTTGGGCGCGTCGGACAAACTGTACTGGCGCTGCTGGAAGGCGCCGGGGGTGAGTTCCACCACCACGGAGATGTACTGGCCGGGCAGGAAGTCGGCCAGCGTGGTGCCGCCCACGGCTTCGAGCGTGAAGGCGGTGATGTCGGCGCTTTGTGCTTCGCGTGCGACGATGCGCACGGGCTGGCGGTGATCGGGGCCGGTTTGCGCGCGCTCGTAGAGGCGGGTTTCCGCGGCGATCAGTTCTGCGGCGAGCAGCCAGTAGGCTTCGTCCCAGGCGGCGACCAGCGCCGGGGTGGCGGCATCGCCGAGCACTTCGCCGATGGCGCCGAGCAGGTGGCGCGCGACGATGGCGTAGTGGCTGGGCTTGATGCCGACCGAGGCGTGCTTGTGGACGATGCGGCTGACCACCGGTGCCAGGGCGCTGTTGTCGCCATAGTTGGCGGCGTAGGCAAACACGGCGGAGGCCAGCGACTGCTGCTGCGAACCGTTGGCCTGGTTGCCCATGTTGAACAGGTTGGTCAGCTCGGGCCGATCGGCAAACATGTTGCGATAGAACGTCTGGGTAATGGCCAGGCCATGTTCGCGCAGCACGGGCACGCTCGCGTCGATCAGGGGTCTCGATTGTTCGGACAGCACGGCAACCTCCAAAGATGTGCAGAAAATGCAACAAAAAAGAAAAAAGACTCCGCAACGTGGTGCGGTGGCGGCGTACGGTCTAGGTGCAGTCCCGGTTCAGCCTGGACGCGGCCAGGTGGCGACGCCTTGAAACCGATTTTATTAAACATGCATTTGCAATGCAACATAAAATTTGCGGCAGCGCGCAAAGATGCATCTTTGGTCCATGTTAGACTGCGGCAGCCGTCACACTGAGGCTGAAATGCCTGCCGGGGCCCCATCCTGGCTACCCCATACATCATCGCCGCAAACCGGATTTTTCCATGAGACTGACCGACTACACCGACTACAGTCTGCGGACCCTGATCTATGTGGCGGTCCATCCGGGCGAACTGGTCACCATCCAGCACATCGCGGATGCGTTCGGCATTCCCAAGAACCACCTGATCAAGATCGTGCAAAAGCTCGGCCAGGCCGGCTTCCTGCATACGGTGCGCGGGCGCGCAGGTGGCATCGCGCTGGGCCGGCCGGCTGCGCAGATCAATGTGGGCGAAGTGATCCGGACCATGGAGTCGGATTTCAACCTGGTGGAGTGCTTCCAGGGCGATGACAACCACTGCATCATCACCCGCGTATGCGGCTTGCGCGGCGTGCTGTCCGCGGCGTTGCGGGCTTATTTCGAGGTGCTGGACGCGTATAGCCTGCAGGATCTGGTGGAGAAGCCTGCGGCGCTCACGCGGGCGTTTGGCGACGGTGGCGCCGCCACCCTGACCGGCATCCCGATCAAGAGCGTGACGCGCAAGGCCAAGGCCTCCCAGGCGGCAGCCGAGGACGCTGGCGAGCAGTAAGCCCGCGTTGCGCCGGTCTCCCGGCTGGCGGGAGCGGCGCCGGGGCGAGGTCGGCCCGGGTTCAGGCCGGCGTCTTGCGAAACGAGATGGCGAAGCGGTTCCAGCTGTTGATCGTGGCAATCAGCAGGGTCAGGTCGACCAGCTCGGCGTCGCCGAAGTGGGGGCGAACCGCTTCCCATGCAGCGTCGGGCACATGATCCTGGGCGACCAGCGTGACGGCTTCCGTCCAGGCCAGGGCGGCGCGCTCGCGGTCGGTGAAGAAGGGCGTTTCACGCCAGACCGACAGGGTGGCCAGGCGGCGGTCATTCTCGCCGCCCTTGCGCGCATCGGTGGTGTGCAGGTCGATGCAATAGGCGCAGCCATTGATCTGCGAGGCACGCAGGCGCACCAGTTCTACCAGCGGTTTTTCCAGGCCGCTCTTGCCGACGCGTTCTTCCAGGCCGAGCACGGCCTTGATGGCGGCGGGGCTGGCTTTGTAGAAGTCGAGACGTTGTTCCATGGTTTGCTCCTGCTTTGCGTTTTGCGCCATCGGTGTGGAGGCGCGACAGGAACAAGAATAGGACGGCGACTGGCTATGCAAAATAGCCAGTTTTCTCTAATTTGAGGTAACCAGTGGCGGGCCGTCCGCCGCTAGCGCCCCGGCCAGCTTCTCCATGCCGGCGTGGATGTCCGCCACGCTGATGCCACCGTAGCCCAACAGGATGCCAGGCACCGGCGCCTGCCCGCCGTACATGCCTGCAATGCCATACAGGCCGACCGATGCGGCGGCGGCGCGCGCGATCAGCGCGGTTTCATCTTGCGGCATCTTCAGGTGGGCCACCATATGGATGCCCGCGGCCGGCGCGTGGGGCATGAACCACGGGCTCAACGGGCCCTGCAGGTGCGCAAGCAACGCGGCGCGCCGTGCGGCGTACTCCTTGCGCATGCGCCGCAGGTGCTTGGCGAAGTGGCCGTCGAGCATGAACCTGGCCAGCGCCGTCTGCGTCATGGTGCAGCTGTGCCAGTCACTGACCTGCTTGGCCCTGCGCACGGCTGTGCCCAGCGGCGCCGGGGGGATCACGTAGCCGATGCGCAGCTCGGGGAAGATCGTCTTGGAGAAGGTGCCGACGTACGCCACCACCCCTGTCTTGTCCAGGCTCTTGAGCGACTCCACCGGGTGGCCCATGAAGCGGTACTCGCCGTCGTAGTCGTCCTCCAGCACCAGCGCGCCACGGCGTTGCGCCCACTCGAGCAGCGCCACGCGCCGCTCCAGGCTCATCGCCATGCCCAGCGGAAACTGGTGGGACGGCGTGACGTAGACAATGCGCGCGTTGTCCGGCAGGGCGTCCACTACCAGCCCCTGCGCATCCACGGGGACATAAGCCACCTGCGCGCCCAGCGCGGAAAACGCAATGCGCGCGGGCGGATAGCCGGGATCCTCCACCGCCACCACGTCGCCGGGGCGGATGACCACCCGCGCCATCAGGTCGATCGCCTGCTGCGCACCCTGCGTGACGATGACGTCCTGCCAGTTGCTCACCACCGCGCGGCTGAACGCCAGGTAGCGCGACACCGCAAGCCGCAATTCCTGCTCGCCGGCGGGATCCCGGTAGCTGCCGCGCCCGCGGGCCTGCACGCGTAGCGCGTGGCTGACGCAGCTGCGCCACTTATCGAAGGGAAACATGCCCTTGTCGGTGACGCCGCCCACGAAGTCGAACGCTGGCGCGGCGCCGGGTGGCGTATGGGGAAGGGTGTCGGGCAGCGCCTCCCAGATCGAGCCGGAGCCCGCGCTGGGGGACAGCGATGATGGCGATGGTGCCAGGCCCGTCATCTCATGCGCGACGAAGGTGCCGTCGCCGGCGCGGGAGCGCAGGTAGCCCTCGGCAATCAACCGCTCGAACACGTCGAGCGTGGTCTTGCGCGATACCCCAAGCTGCGTGGCAAGGTCGCGGGTCGACGGCAGCCTTTCGCCCGGCGCCAGGCGGCCGTCGACGATGCCCGCCCGCAACTGTCGATAGAGTTGGCCGGCAAGGCCCCGCCGGCCGTGAATGCTCAAATGGACATCCATCTCTTGATCTTTTGTTGGTGGTTACCCGGGCCCGGCACAACGCCAAAGGCTGAGGCGGGCAGGTGGGAAGAGCGGGGAGCGTGGTCTTGTTCGGCGAGCATCGCGGGAAGCCTTAACCTTCCCGCCCGTCGGCCCGGGGCCGGGTCAGGTAGGGCACGTATTTCAGCAGGTACAGCGCGAAGGTCGCCATCCAGAGCGCCGCCGCGCTGGCGATCCAGAACGGTTTGTATTGCGGCAACAGCAGCAGCCCGATCACGCGGACGACAGCAGCCAGGCCGATGCACGCGTAGGCGGCGTTCTCCATCGCACCCGCTTCCAGTTTGCGGCCGGTGTGGCCCAGCGCGGTGCGCGTGATCATCCCCAGGATGGCGCAGCCGATCGCGCCCACGGTGAGGGCGTGCAGCGCCGTCGAGCGGTCGGCCCAGCCCTGGGCGGATGCCGCCAGGAGCACCAGGCCCAGCGGCAGGCAGGCATACGCCAGGTGAAGGATGGCGATCAGCGGCTTGCGCACCGTGTGCCACGAGCGCCAGCCGCCAAGCCGCAGCGCTTGCGCCAGCGCAGCTAGCAGCGCGATGGCTGCGGTTGCCATGCCGCGCGGCGCCAGCGTGCAGGCGATCATCGCGGCCAGCGTCAGCGCCACCACGCTGCGCTCCACCGGCATCGAGCGCCGGATGCGTACGCCGGGCACGGTATTGGCGGTGAACATCGGGATCACCCGCCCGCCGATTACGGTAATGAAGATGACGACCAGGCCGATGCCGGCATCGGCACTTTGCAGCGCGACGTGCACGGCGCCTCTCGCCATCGCCAGGTGGAACACCACGTTCAGCGACCACAACAGGAACAGGGCGGCGGCAAGGCCGTAGTTGCGCGCGCTGCCGGCGCGCACCAGCACGCGCAGGAAGGCGGCGGCGCACAGCAGCAGGAAGGCGAGGTCCAGCACGGCCGCGACAGGAGCGGGCCCGGTCCACATCGCCACGCGCGCCGCGACCCACACAGCGGCGAGACTACCCAGCAGCCAGCCCTGCGGCGTCTGCTGTCCCGTCCAGTTCTTGCCGGCGGTAAACAAGAAGCCGGCCACAACCGCGGCGGCAAAGCCAAACACCATCTCGTGCGCATGCCACAGCATGCCGCCGATGGCCGGCTGTGCGCCAGACCACGGCCACCAGCCCAGGTAGATGGCTGCCCACACGCCGATGGCCACCACGGCGAAGCCCGCCGCCAGCAGATAGAAGGGCCGGAACGCGAGCGCAAGCGCGGGGTGGCCGTGGTATCCGGCGCCGGCTGGTGGCCGCGTAGGTGGCCGGGCAGATGGCCGGGTCTGTGGCAGGGGCAGCATGACGCCTCTCGCAAAGGGTTGGATGAAACGCGGATTGCCGTTGGTGTTTGTCGGTGTTTGTCGGTGTTTGCAGGTGCTTCCAGGTCTTTGTCTGTGCGCTTGCCAACAGAACTCGCATATCGTGCGGCGCAGCAACCTGTGAACGATTCTATAAAACAAGCATTTCAAATGCAACATAAAATACGGGTGTGTCAGCGGGGTGATACACGGCGCGGCGACGCGACAATTTGCCGCTAAGCCGCCCGCGGCCCTGGCTGCACAAAGGCGGGGTCGGTGCCGCGCCTGCCCGCCCGCTAGTGGTCACCAGAAAAATCTGGAAAGTGGCTATGGCGGCTTAGCCATTCACTACCTACTCTGCACGGGACGGGGCCTGTGACGTACCCGGGCAAGGCCGTTTTTTGCCCAGGCGGCGCCGCCCTCCAAAAAAAAGAGCTAAGTTTTGATGAGCATCTTGAAGAAGGCCCCGGGGGGGGGAGGCCTTGGCCGCCGGCCGCCGCCGGCACATCCGCAACAAAACCACCCACAGGGTCGAGCGCTTTGCCAAGCTGGTGGCTCGGCGCCCGGCAATCGTCGCCACGCACCTGATGCGGCAGCAACCGAAACGTCCCATGAGCACCATCGCCATCCTGCTATCCGCCTTCCTGCTCTCGGTGGTCGCGCTCGCGGCCTTTATCTGGAGCATGCAGAAGGGCTTCTTCGATACCTCGCCAGCCGCGGCCAACGTGATCTTCGACCGCGGGGAGGCGGGGCGGCCGGAAGACCCTGCCGCGGACAAGCCGCACGGGGCCGCAGGCGACGCCGCGTACGACACCTCGCGCGATATCGCGGACGAATCCTCGGCGCCCGTGGTCTTCCTGTTCATCTGCTGCGCCATGGTGTGGCTGGTGGTGGCGTCGCTGGCGGGGCTGACGGCCTCGGTCAAGTTGCACGAGCCCGACTTGCTGGCCACGGTGCCGTGGCTGTCGTTCGGCCGCATCCGCACCATCCACCTGAACGCCGTGGCCTATGGCTGGGCACCGATGGCCGGCTTGTCCATCGCGCTGTTCCTGCTGCCTCGCCTGCTCAAGACGCGCCTGGCCGGCGCGAAGTACGCCGTACTCGGCGCGGCCTTGTGGAACGCCGGGCTCATTGCCGGGCTGGGGAGCATCGCGGCCGGGATCTCGGACGGCCTGGAGTGGCTGGAGATCCCGTGGCAGGTCGACATCCTGCTCGTGGCCGGCGGCGCGCTGGTGGGCATGCCGCTGGTGCTCACGCTGGTGAACCGCAAAGTGGATCACCTCTACGTCTCGGTCTGGTACATGGGCTGCGCGCTGTTCTGGTTCCCCGTGCTGTTCCTGGTGGCGAACATCCCCGGGCTGCATTTCGGCGTGGAGCAGGCCACCATGAACTGGTGGTTCGGCCATAACGTGCTTGGCTTGTTCTACACGCCGCTGGCGCTGGCTTCCATCTATTACTTCCTGCCCAAGATCATCGGCCAGCCCGTGCGTTCCTACGGCTTGTCCTTGCTGGGCTTCTGGGCGCTGGCGTTCTTCTATGGCCAGGTCGGCGGCCATCACCTGATCGGCGGGCCGGTGCCGGGCTGGCTGATTACCTTGTCCATCGTGCAGAGCATGATGATGCTGGTGCCCGTGATCGCGTTCTCGATCAACCAGCACCAGACCATGCGCGGCCATTTCCACCGGCTGATCGATTCGCCCACGCTGCGCTTCGTCACCTTCGGCGGCATGATGTATACGCTGAGCTCGGCACAAGGCTCGTTCGAGGCGCTGCGGGCCGTCAACCGCGTGACCCATTTCACGCACTACACGGTGGCGCACGCGCATCTGGGACTGTACGGCTTTGTCAGCTTTGCGTTCTTTGGCGCCATCTACTTCATGGTGCCGCGCGTGACCGGCCGCGAGTGGCCGTACCGCTGGCTGATCTACGCGCACTTCTGGCTCGCGGTGGCCGGCATCGGCGTGTACTTCATCGGGCTGTCCATCGGCGGCACGCTGCAAGGCTATGCCATGCTCGATGCCAGCAAGCCCTTCATGGACTCCGTGGCCGTCACCATCCCTTACCTGAAAGCGCGCTCGGTCGGTGGCGGCATGATGCTCCTTGGCCATCTCTTCTTCGTCGCCAATTTTGTCTGCGCCATCCTTGGCCTGGGACCTAACCGGGACCGGCCCGCCTTGTTCCACCAAGGCCGCAAGCGGGCACTGGGAGCCTGAATCGTGAACAATGAAAAAGCCCTGCTGGCCGGCGGCATGACCATGCTCGCGCTGGCAACGAGCGCGCTGGTCGTGATCCCCTATCTGCAACTCCGGGACGTCAAGCCCACCGAAGGCGTCAAGCCGTATTCCGCCGCGCAACTGCGCGGGCGCGAGGTCTATATCGCCAACGGCTGCGTCTATTGCCATTCGCAGCAGCCGCGCGACGCCTCGTTCGCGCCGGACGCCAAGCGTGGCTGGGGCCGGGTGTCGGTGGCCGGCGATTACTACTACGACCACCCGCACTTGCTTGGCACCATGCGCACCGGGCCTGACCTGATGAACATCGGCGTGCGCCAGCCGAGTGCCGACTGGCACCTCGGCCACCTGTTCCAGCCGCGCGCCTACGTGCCCGGCAGCATCATGCCGAGCTATCCGTTCCTGTTCGACGTGAAGGACAAGGCGGACCCCGGCGACAAGGTGGTCAACCTGCCGGAGGCCTTCAATCCGCCGGGCAAGATCGTGGTGGCCACGGCAACCGCGCTCGACCTGGTTTCGTACCTGCAATCGTTGAACCGCACTGGCGCCGTCCTGCCCGCGCCGCCCGCGGCCAAGGCCGCGCCGTAGCCCCCCGGAGACACAGATGGACAGCCCATCGGAAAAGCGCCGTGCCGCCGCGGCCCGATCCCGCGAGAATGCGGACCCGCATGAAAACCGCGCACCCATGCCCAAGGTGGTGCTGGTGCTGGTGGTGGCCCTGGTAGCCTGGGGCTGCTGGTATATCGCCACCGCGCCCATCAACGCGCCGGCGGAACTGGGCGACCGCCGTACCTTGGCCGATCTCCAGGGCGGCGGCAAGGCCGCTGGCGGTGCCGTGGATGGCGCCGCCGTGTTCCAGGCGCGCTGCGTGGCTTGCCACCAGGCCACGGGGCAGGGCTTGCCGGGGGTGTTCCCGCCGCTGGCCGGCTCGGAATGGGTCAACGGCAAGGACGCCAAGGTTGCCTCCATCGTGCTGCGCGGCATCACCGGCAAGCTGACGGTCAAGGGCACCACTTACAACGGCGCCATGCCGGCATTCGCGGATCAGTTGAGCGATGCCGAGATCGCGGCGGTGCTCACGCATGCGCGCAGCCAGTGGGGCAACACCTCGCCGGCGATGACGGAAGATATCGTCAAGGCGGCGCGCGCGCAGACTGCGGCCATGACCGCACCGTTCGACGGCGATGCCGCGCTTGGCGCGCCGGGTGGCTAGCATGCTGTCACGCACTCGCCCGGCGTGGCCGGCATTGGCCTTGTTGCTGGTGCTGGTGCTGGCCGTCGCGGGTTTGCGCTATCTCACCTTGGGCTTTACCGCCTGGACGCTGGACGACCGGCGCGAGACGCGCATTGCGCAAGGCGCGCTGGTGCTGCCGGTCATCGAGACGCGCAATCAAGCGGGCGAGCCCGCGCGGCTGTTCGGCGCCGGGCGGGACCAGGGCGCGCGGCTCTTCCTGGTGGATTTCATCTACACGCGCTGCCTGAGCGTGTGCCGCGCGCTCGGCTCAGAGTTCGAGCAATTGCAGGGCCGCATCCGTGCCGATGGCATGGACGGCCGCATTGGCCTGGTTTCCCTGTCTTTCGATCCCGCCGGCGACGACACCGCCAGCCTTGCCGCTTATGCCAGGGAGCACCATGCGCAACTGCCTGGCTGGCAGGTGGCCGCGCCCGTCGCCGCGCCCGCCATGCAGGCGCTGCTGCGCGACGCGGATGTTATCGCTATCCCGGACGGCCTCGGCGGCTTCGAGCACAACGGCGGCGTGCACGTGACTGACGCCCATGGCCGGGTGCTGGCCGTCTACACGCTGGCCGATTACCAGCAGGCCTACGATTTCGCGCGCAGGCATCTGCCATGAGCCCGCAAGCCACCGTGCAGCAGCCGTGGCTCCGCCATTGGCGGGCGCGCCGGGCCGGTCTTGCCGGCGGGCTGGCGGCGCTAGCCGTGGCGCTGTGCGTGCCGCGTGCGCATACCTTGCTGGAGGGCTCGATGACGCTGCAGATGCTGGTGCTGCTGCCGGGCCTGTTCTGCGCGGGCTGTGCGCTGCCCTGGCTGATCTCGGACGCGCGGCGCGAGCGGATCACGGCGGCGTTGCGGCCCTACGCGCTGAGCCTGCTGGCGTTTGCCCTGCTGGCCTACGGCGCATGGATGCTTCCCGTCGCGCTGGACCTCAGCCGGCTGGAATTTCCGACCCTGGTGGCCAAGTACGCGCTGGTGGTGGCAGCGGGCGTCGCCGCGCATTTCGGTTTCAAGGCGAGCGCGTGGCCGCCGGTGCTGTTCATCGGCGGCAACTACGTATGGATGGGCCTGACCGTCGGGATGCTGTTCATCGATAGCGAGACGCGCCTTTGCGCCAGCTACCTGCTGGCCGACCAGCGCATCGCGGGCGTGGGCCTGGTGATCTATTCGGGCCTGCTGGGCATGTGGTTGCTGCTATGGGCCGCCAGGAGGGCAGAGCAGCCCCACGGGACGGCGGGGCAAGGCGGCAAGTAGGCAAGTAGGTTGGTTTGCCGCCCGTTCCTGCAAGCTTCCGCGCGCCTTTAATGCGCTGCCGCACCAGCGGCAGCATTGCCGCCCTTGGCCGGCTTGGTGAACCAGATCAGCGGAATGATCGCGATGAAGATCACGCCCGAGATCCAGAAGATATCGTTCAATCCAAGCATGGCGGCTTGCGTGGTGAGGCTGCGTTCGAAGAACGCCATCGCCTGGTCATGGCTGAAGCCGGCCGTCGCCTGCAAGGCTTCCAGCGCGTGCACAAAGGCCGGGTTGTGCTGGCTGGCCTGCTCCGCGAGTTGCGAGTGGTGCAGGACATTGCGGTCGTTCCAGGCCGTGCTGGCCAGCGACGTCCCTACCGCGCCGGTGAACACGCGAGCAAAGTTCGACAGGCCCGCGGCGGCCGGAATCTTGTCCGGTGACAGCCCCGACAGGATGATCGCGGTCAGCGGCACGAAGAACAGCGCGGTGGGGATGCCTTGCAACAATGTGGGCAGCACCAGCGTCCAGGTGTCCACGGTGGTGGTGTAGCCCGAGCGCATGAAGAACACTGCGGCGAAGCCGGCAAAGGCCATGGTCGCCAGCACCCGCGCATCGGAGCGCGGCATGATCTTGCCCAGCGCCGGCGCCAGTATCACGGCGAAGATGCCCAGCGGTGCGGTCACCAGGCCGGCATTCACGGCCGGGTAGCCAAGGTACTGCTGCATCCATTGCGGCAGCAGGACCAGGTTGGCGAAGAACACGCCGTAGGCTACCGAGATCGCCACGGTGCCGCCCAGGAAGTTGCGCCCGGCAAACAGCTTGAGATCGACGATCGGATGTTCCTCGGTCAGCTCCCAGATCACGAAGAAGATGAAGCTGATCAACGCAACGACGCCCAGGCCCACGATCAGCGACGAATGGAACCAGTCGAGATCCTTGCCCTTGTCGAGCATGATCTGCAGCGCTGCCACCCAGGTGATGAGCGAAGCCAGGCCAACCTTGTCGATCGGCAGCGCGCGCTTCGGTGTTTCACGCGAGCGGTAGATGATCCAGGTGACGGCGGCGGCGAACAGGCCGACGGGAATGTTGATGTAGAAGATCCACGACCAGGAGTAGCGGTCGGTCATCCAGCCGCCCAGCGCCGGGCCGGCAATCGGGCCCACGGTGGCCGTCATGGCCCACAGCGCCAGCGCTGTGGAACTGCGTCGCTTGGGATACGAGCCAAGCAGGATGGCCTGCGAGAGCGGAATCAGCGGGCCGGCCACGGCGCCTTGCAGCACGCGCGCGGCCAGCAGGATCGGCAGGTTGGGCGCAATGCCGCACAGCCAGGATGACAGCACGAACAGCAGGATGGCGCCCACGAACAGGCGGATTTGCCCGATGCGCTGGGTCAACCAGCCTGTAAGCGGGATCGATACCGCGTTGGCGGCGGCGAACAGCGTGATGACCCACGTGCCTTCGTCCACCGACACACCGAGGTTGCCGGAGATGGTGGGAATGGCCACGTTGGCGATCGACGAGTCGAGCACGTTCATGAAGGTGGCGAGCGCTACCGCGAAGGTGGCGAGCACCAGCTTGCCGCCGGTAAGCGGCGGGGGCTGGAGCGGTTCGGCTGTGTTGGCGTTTTCCATGTTGAACTCGACGTGTCTCTGGCTGGTGTCGGCAGGCTCTTGCCGGATTTGATTGCTATTTAAAAATCTGAGTTATCAGATAAATAACGAAGAAAAATCCTGGCAAGGCATTACAGGACAGCACCTTTGGCCGGTTTTTCAGCCGTCTTCGCGGCAACCGCAGTGGCCTGTGCGCCCTGGCTGGATGCGCCCGAGGTGCTGTTCAGCGCGATGATGCGAGCGATTTCAGCATCGGCTTGCTCCCCATAGCCACGGTAGACATTGGTGCTGTAGGTGGTTTTCTTGACCGCGCCGAGTTGCGCACCGCTGCGGTCCCTGGTGTCCACGTCGACCTGCATCGACAAGCCGATCTGCAGCGGGTGCGCACGCAGCTCCGCTGGGTCGAGCTCGATGCGGGCGGGCAGGCGTTGCACGACCTTGATCCAGTTGCCGGTGGCGTTTTGTGCCGGCAACGCCGAGAACGCGCTGCCGGTGCCGGCGGAGAAGCCCACCACGCGGCCGTGATAGCGCACGCTGCTGCCGTACACGTCCGCGCGCAGCACAACCGGCTGGCCGATTCGCATGTGCTGGAGCTGTACTTCCTTGAAGTTGGCATCCACCCACACGCCATCCAGCGGGACGATGGCCATCATCGGCGCGCCCGGGGCTACGCGCTGGCCGACCTGCACCGAGCGGCGCGCCACATAGCCCGTGACCGGCGCCGGCAGCGTGTTGCGCGCCAGGGCGAGATGCGCGTCGCGCAGCTTGGCGGCGGCGGCCTGTACGGCAGGGTGCTCGGCGACCGTGGTCTGGTCGGTCATGGTGCGGTTGGAGGCAAGTTGCTGGCGGGCGGCTTCGAGCGTGGCCTCGGCGGTCTTGACCGCGTCGCGGGCGTGGGCCACGTCTTCCGCGGACACGGCCCCGGTTTCCGTCACCTGGCTGCGGCGCTGGAAGTCGTCGCGGGCCTTGGCCAGGTCGGCCTGGCGCTGCTGGATCGCGGCTTGATAGACGTTGTTGTTGACGTAGAGGGCGCTGACCTGGCGCACCGTTTGCGCGAGCTGAGCCTGGGCATTGCCCAGCGCGACCTGCGCATCGGCCGGGTCGAGGTTGACCACGGCTTCGCCGGCCTGGACGATCTGCGTGTCGTCGGCGTTGACGCTGATCACGGTGCCGCTGACCTGCGGCGTGAGCTGCACGAGGTTGCCGTTGACGTAGGCGTCGTCGGTGTCTTCGTGATGCACGGCGTAGGTGAAGTAGTAGCCAGCGTAGCCGCCGGCAGCAATCAGGGAGACCAGGCCCAGCGCGGCGAGCAGGCGCTTGCGGGTGGCCATCTTGCTGGCGGGGGCGGTGCTGCTGCTGTTGTTGTTGCCGGCGGTGGTTTCGGTCTGGGTAGCTTCGGTCATTTTGATCACCTCGGTCGCTGTATCGGTGGCGTTATCGGCGTTGAGCGTTATTGCGGTTATTGCGGTTGTTATGGCTATTGCGGCTGTTCGGGAGCGCCCGGCGCGGCGGCGCGAAGGACTGGCGGCGTGGCGCCCGCCGCGGTGGGCGCCACGCCGGGCGTATCCGTGTAGCCGCCGCCAAGAGACGCCGCCAGCGCGATCTGGCGGTCGCGGCGCGTCATGCGCAGCTGGGCCACCGCCTGGGTGCGGGCCAGCGCGCTGGTTTCCGCGTTCAGCACGGTGAGCTGGGTCGTCAGGCCCTGGCGATATTGCGCAAGGGCCAGGTCGCGCGCACGGCGGCTGTTCTGCTCGGCGCGCAGTGCATCAACCAGTTGCGCATCGATCGTGCGGATCTGGGCCAGTTGCGTCGCCACGTCGGTCAGGGCGCCGATCAGCGTCTGGTTGTAGTTCGCCACCGCCAGGTCGAATTCCGCGTAGCGGCCCTTCAACTGCGCGCGCAGCGCGCCGGCATCGAAGATCGGCAGGTGAATGGCCGGGCCGGCGCTGGCGGTGCGGCTGGCGGCGGTGAGAAAGCGGCCAAAGCCAAAGGCATCCAGGCCAATCGCGGCGCTCAGGTTGATGTCGGGGTAGAAGCTGGCCTTGGCCACCTTGATGTCGTGGGTGCTGGCATCCACGCGCCACCGTGCGGCAACGATGTCGGGGCGGCGCGAGACCAGGTCGGCCGGGAGGTTGTCCGGCAGGCGCACGGCATCGCCGGGGCTCAGCGTGGGCCGCGCGAGGGCCAGCCCGCGGTCCGGGCCGCGGCCAAGCAAGGCGCCCAGCTGGTAGCGGGCATTGAGGATGGCGCCATTGAGTGCCGTGACCACCGCGTTGCTGGCGTCGAGGTTGGCGTCGGCGGTGCGTTGTTCCACTTCGGTGTCCAGGCCGGAGGCGGCGCGGGCGCGGGTAATGCGGGCCAGCGCGCTGCGCTGGCTGACTTCGTCCTGGGCGATGTCGAGCAGGGCGTACAGGCGGGCCAGTTCGTTATAGGCGCGGGCCACGGCCGAGCTGACGGACAGGCGGACCTGTTCCGATTCCGCCTCGGCGGCGCGGCGGGCGGAGACCGACGAGGCCAGCGCTTCGCGGTTCTTGCCCCACAGGTCGAGTTCATAGGCGGCGCTGATCACGCCACGGTTTTCGGTCTGCCAGGAACCCGCGACTGGCGGCGGCACCATGGCCGTGGCCGAGTACTGCTGGCGGGTCAAGGCGTAACCGGCATCCACGCGCGGCAAGGTGTTGGCATTGGCGCCTTCGCTGTAGGCAGCGGCGGCGGCCAGGCGAGCCTTGGCCATGTCGATCGACGGGCTGCCTTCGAGCGCCTCGGCAATCAGCGCGCGCAGCTGCGCGTCGCCGAACTGGGCGGCCCAGTCGGCCGCAGGCCAGTGGCCTTGCTCGGGGGGCAGGCTGGCGGTGGTTTCCAGCGCGGTGGGCTCGGCGACGTGCTTGTCGCTGGAGATGCCCGCGTAGCTGGCGCAGCCGGCCAGCCAGGCGCTGAGCAGCAGGGGCAGGACCTTGGCGGAGCGCAGGGCGCGGCCAGTCGTTCGAGAAGTCTGCGTTTTCATTTTCTGATTTGTCAGATAAATGGTTAAAAAAAGACGCGCTCAGGCGGCCGAGAATTTGTCGAGCAGGCGCAACAATTCGTTGAACTCGCTCTTGCTGAAATCCTTGAGGCGCGCATTGAGCACCTCGGGGGCGATCTCCGGGATCTGGTCGGCAACGCTGTGGCCCTTGGCGGTGAGCTCCAGGTTCACCACGCGGCGGTCATCCACGCTGCGCGAGCGGGTCAAGAGGCCCTTGTGCTCCAGCTTGTCGAGGATGCGGGTCATCAGGCCTGTGTCGATCACCAGCAGCTTGCTCAGCTCGAACGGGGTGGTGGCCGTGCCGCGCGACAGCGACAGCAGGATGCCCATCTGCTGGGCGGTGATATCCAGCTCCTTCAGGGCCGCGTCCATCTCCATCAGCACAAGATTGCGGGCCTTGTTGAGATAAAAACCGACGCTATCCGTCAGGTTGAAAGTCCCTTTCGTGTAGTGCTTCATGGCTGCCTCCCGTCTTCCGTCTGCTGGCTGGATAATATTTGATGAGTCAGATAAATTCAAGGTCAGAATCTACATTGTTTAGCGCGTGCGGAGAAGGCGGCCCGCAGGTTACCAATGCGCCGCTTCCCGGCACGGATGGCTACGCATGCACCTCGCGGCTGGCGAAATACCGGGCCGGAGAATCGCCAAACGCACGGCGGAACATGGCGATGAAGTTGCTTGGCGTGGCGTAGCCCAGCGCCTGCGCAACCTCGCCCACGGCCTCGCCGCGCGCGAGCCGCTCCAGCGCCAGCGTGAGCCGGGCCTGCTGCCGCCAGTTGGCAAAGCTCAGGCCGGTCTCGCCCAGGAACAGGCGGGAAAGCGTGCGCGCGGACAAGCCGGCCCAGGCCGCCCATTCCACCAGGCTGCGGTGATCGTCTGGCTGCGCCAGGATGGCGTCGCTGATGCGGCAGGCACGCCGGTCGCTGGGCAGCGGCAGGTGCAGGGGTTGTTGTGGCGCCTGCCGGATCTCATCGAGCAGCACGGCGATGATCCGCTCCTGTGCGGCGTCCAGCGTGAACGGCGAAGGCCACGACGCAGCGCGGCTGATCAGCGCGCGCATGACATCGCTGGTCCCTACCACGCAGGGCATGCCGGGCAGGTCTTGTGCCGCGGCGGGCGCGATCCACACATTCCAGCCGCTCAGCACGCCGCTGATCGTGACCCGATGCATTTCTCCCGGCGGCATCCAGCCAGCCCGCTGAGCGGGCAGCAGCCAGGAGCCGCGCCGCGTGCGGACATGTACCAGGCCGTTGTCGATGCAGAACAGCTGGCCGCGCACGTGGCTGTGCCAGCCCAGCTCACGCGTACCGAGCCGGAACTCGTTGTCCGCCTTGTCGGCGCCGCGCATGGCAATCAGGGCAGGGCCGTCCGGCTGTTCGCTGGTGTCGGCAAAGGCGGCCAGCAGGCTTTCCGTTTCCGCCGTCACGCGGGCTGAGGACGCAGGATGGGATGGATGCGACGACATGGCTGAAACTCATTATTTTTAGGCAGGATAACGATATCGAGTCTACCCGAATCCGCCGGATACTTGCTCCCAAGGCGCTGCCATCCACACTTCCCCGCGCCGCAGGAGATCCATATGCAGACCGCAATCCCCGCCGTACCGGCAATCCCGGCCATATCCGCAACACCCAGCTTCCAGATTTACGACGCCAGCCGCTTTCCCATCGTGATCGGCCGCACGCCGGCCATGCAGCCGGGCTATGCAATCCAGTGGCGCGAGGAGATGACCGCGCTGGTCGAGCAGGGCCGGCCCTTCGTCCTGATCCATGACCAGCGGCCAGCGGAGGAAACGCATGAGGACCGCAAGCAGCGCGCCTTGTGGCTGAAACAGTACAAGGCGCCGCTCGGCGCGGTATGCAAGGCGCTGGTCCACATCGAGCCCGACCCGGTCAAGCGGGCCGCGCTCAGGGCCCAGGCGTTGCTTGCCGTCAAGGCCTTCGGCATTCCCATGGCGATTTGCGCCACCATGGCCGACGCGCTTTCGCTGGCCGCGCGGGCGCTGAACGAGACCACGCCGGATGCGTCCGCGGATGCGCAGGCACCCCGGGCAGCCGCGCGTTGAGCGCTGTACAACCACCGTCATGGCCCAAACCGCGACATTCTCCGTGCCTATGAAACCACTGCACATCACCATCGTCGGCGCCGGCCTGGGAGGCTTATGCCTGGCGCAAGGGCTCAAGCAGCGCGGCATTGCCTTCGATGTCTATGAGCGCGACACCGCACTGGCCAGCCGTACGCAGGGCTACCGCATCCGGATCGACCACGCTGGCCAAGAGGCCTTGAAAGGTTGCCTGCCGGCGGCTTTGTTCAGCGTGTTCCAGTCGACCAGCGCCATCCCCAACGCTGGCGTCAACATAGTCGACACCGGGCTCGAGGCTGTCAGCGGCAGGTGGGTGGAGGCGTGGCGGCGTGGCCGGGGCGATGCGTCCGCCGCAGCGGAAGTGGAAGCGGAAGCGGAAGACCTGAGCGTGAACCGCCAGACGCTGCGCGAAGTCCTGATGCATGGCATCGAGGACCGGGTGCATTTCGGCAAGGTATTTGTGCGTTACCGCGAGGACGGAGACGCTCGCGTGCAAACGGGCTTCTCCGATGGTTCATCCACTGTATCGGACCTGCTCGTCGCGGCGGATGGCGTTAATTCAAGGGTGCGCCGGCGGCGCCTGCCGGGCGCGGCACCGGCCGATACCGGGTTTGCCTGCCTCTATGGCAAGACCTATCCCACGCCTGCCACGCTGGTGCGGCTATCCGGCTTGCTGCCGGCCAGGACGTCGATCGTCTTTGGCGATGGCCTGGCCGTCATCATCGATCCGATGCGGTTCCGCCCGCCGCCCGCGGGGTACCGCCTGAGCATGCCTGGCGACTACCTCTACTGGGCCATCGTCGGCGCGCGCGAAACCCTTGGCATCGGCTGGGAAGCCGGAGACGCGTTGCAACAGGACGCGCTTGCCGCGCGCCTCGAACGCATCTCGGCTGGGTGGCATGCCGGGCTGCGCCCGCTGTTCCAGCTGAGCGATCGAGCCTCGCTGGCCATGGTGCCCGTCAGGGCGGCAGATGTGCCCGCTGCCTGGCCAAGCAGTGCTGTCACGGTGTTGGGAGACGCCATCCATGCCATGAGCCCGGCCGGCGGCCTGGGGGCAAACACGGCGCTGCACGATGCGCTCCTGCTATCGCGGCAGCTGGGCGAGGCCGCCGCCGGCCGCCGCTCGCTGCGGGCGGCCATTGGCGGCTACGAAACCGTGATGCGGGAATACAGCGCGCGCGCCATCCTGGCGTCGCAGCGCGGGACAGAGGTGTTGCTGGGCGCCAGCGGCCGGCAAGCGGAGCGGGTCCTGGCCGGCTAGGCGTGGTGATCTGGGAAGGCGGTGACGCGACCTGGCGCACACAAGCGCACCCAGCGCGGCCAAGCGAAGGGGCCGCGCGCGGTTGCCGCCGCAAAGATCCGAACCCGGGGCGCTATTGCCCGGGAGCGAGCATTGCCACGCGGCGGCGCGGCACGTGGGTGGCCGCGCCTTTCAGCTGCTCGCTACTTCGATTTCGCGCCGTCCGTGTATGGGTCGGCCTTGCCGGCCTTGGCGCCATCCGTATAGGGATCAGCCTTGCCGGCCTTGGCTCCGTCCGTATAGGGATCGGGCTTGCCTTGCGTGGCATTCAGGTCCATTTGCGTGGATTGCTTCGCACCATCCGTGTACGGATCGAACTTGCCGGTTTTCGCCCCATCTGTATAGGGATCGGCCTTGCCGGCCTTGGCCCCGTCGGTGTACGGGTCGAACTTCTTCTGCTGGCCATAGCTCAAGCCTGAAGCCGTTGCGGCGGCGACAAGTAACGTCAACGTGAGTACTCTGCGCATCTCTTGCTCCGGTGGTAAGGAGGTGGTCGCCTGTGGTTCAGCGAGGGTGCGCCCGGTCACAGGCCGGCCGGAATAGCTGGCATCTGCGCCACGCCAGGCAAGCTGGGGCGGTAACCTCGATGGGCCAGCGGGGCACGCTAGTGAAGGCAGGCCAGGGCGCATGAGAACTCGTCCCCGCCTGCCTATGCCGCGTCCCGCACAGTTCATCCTAGGAGTGAATCCAGAGAGGCCGTAGTAAAACGTTGTAAATCCTTGTTGCGCTTTTTCCTTTCGGCCGCGCCCTTTCCCGGAGTGCGAAACGTGTGCAGCGGCCGGTGCCTTCCCCGATTTTTCTGGCTTTCCCGGCTTTCCCAGCCTTTCTTCGAGCGTATCGCCACGGTCCATGTGCGCTTTGCGCTGTATCCTGGACTTCTGGTCTCCGATCTAAAAAACCCCTTGACTATCTATCTACCAGTAGATAATATTCAACACATGGAAGCCGCTGCTCCGCCCCAGCAAGAAAAGCTGCAGCAGGAAAGAGGATCCAGCGCATCACCCGGGGAATTCCCGTTTTTTTTTGGCCAGCTCATCTATCTACTAGTAGATAACAGGCGAAGGAAGCGAAGGGTTCCAAAGCGTACCGATTCGATTCCGCCCAAGCGCGGGTCCTCAAATGCAAATGGAGAACATCATGACCTCGAGCCTCTTCGCCAAGACCCTGATCACCGCCGCCGCCCTTGCTGCTGCTTTCGTTGCCGGCACTGCCCAGGCTTCGGGCCCGAAGGACAGCACGTTCTCGGGTGACAAGTACGGCTACGTGTTCCGCACCACCACGCCCGACGCCTTCACCGACGGCGCGCGCAGCGGCAAGTTCGACCCGTTCACCGAAGGCGCACGCGTTGGCAAGGCTGACCCGTACTCGGACGGCGCCCGCATCGTGGCCGGCCTGGACCGCACGGGTGTGTCGGCTAGCCCGGCCCGCAGCGTTGACGCTTATACCGACGGCGCGCGCAGCGGCAAGTTCGACCCGTTCACCGAAGGCGCACGCGTTGGCAAGGCTGACCCGTACACGGATGGTGCCCGCGTGGTAGCCGGCCTGGATCGCAGCGGCGTCTCCGCCAGCCCGGCCCGCAGCGTTGACGCTTACACCGATGGCGCGCGTGGCGGCAAGTTCGACGTGTTCAGCGAAGGCGCCAATGCCTGAGCGCGGCATGGGCATCCCGGCGATCGCCGCACGGATGCCCGATAGCGGTTGGGAAACAGAGTGAGCGTGAAATAGAGTAGGGGTGCATCATGAACTTACGGGACAGCTTCCTTATCCTGGCCGGCTGGGTGGTTCTCTGTGTCGCCAGTGGCTCTGCAATCACCGTGGTGGCGCAAGTGCTCCCGGCGTGAGCCGACATAGGGCGGTGATAAGCGCAATTGAGGCGTAACTTAGGCCAACTAAGCCGGCTTGTTGCGACTGCACACGAAATTGGCTTGAGGATCTACCGATAGATAGATAAGATCACGCTATGAAAACGCAATCCGTACGCGAACAACTGCTCGAACACACGTTGGTGCTTATCCGCCGGCGCGGTTTCAATGGTTTCAGCTATCGCGACCTGGCCGAGCTGGTCGGCGTGAAGACGTCGAGCATCCATTATTACTTCCCCGCCAAGGACGACCTGGTGCTGGAGGCGGTGAAGGAATACAGCGCCCGCATCTCCGAGCGGCTGCGTAGCGTGGATGCTTCGCTTCCCCCTGCCGCGCAAGCCGAGGGCTACCTAAACTTCCTGCGTACCGCGGCATGCGGCGACCAGATCTGCCTCGCGGGCATGTTGTCCACCGAGACGCTGTGCCTGCCGGAGTCGGTTCACGCCGAGCTCAAGGCGTTCTACCGCATGAACGAGAACTGGCTGATGGGGCTGATCGAGCGCGCGCAGAAGGAATACGGCAAGGTCTACCCGGTGACGGCTCGCGCGCTGGCGCAGGTGATCTACGGCGCGCTGCAGAACGGCCTGATCGTTGCGCGGCTGTTTGGGGCGCCTGAGCGGCTGGAGTCCGCCGCGGACCTGCTGATGGCTTCGGTATCCGAGTAAGACGGACAAGACGTTTCAAATATCCAGGAAGTATCGGACGAGATGGCAGCCCGCTGCTGGCACATGAAAAAGCCGACCTGTCGAGGTCGGCTTTTTGTTTGCATCTGAGCGCCGCGTTTCAACCTGCTGCGTGCTTGGGCACCTGCCACGTCTCGTCGGACTCCTGCACGCGGCCGTCCTCCACCAGCTTGAGCAGGTGCGCCAGCAGCGAGCGCTTTGCCACCGGGAGCATGCGCTCCGGCACGTCGTCGTAGACGCGCAGGAGCAGGGCGTCGATGCCGGTCTCGCCAAGCTCCCGTAGCCCGTTGAGCACCTTTGCCTCACGCTGCATGCGATGGCGGATCAAGGTGCGGATGGCATCCACGGGCCGGGGCATCAGGAAGCCGTGGCCGGGCGCGAGCCATTCCAGGTCTTCGTCCTGCAACGCGGCCAGCGAGGCCAGGTACGCGCGCATGTCACCGTCGGGCGGATTGATGACGACGGTGGATCCCTGCATCACGTGGTCGCCGGTGAACAGGGTCTTTTCTTCCTCGAGCAGGAAGCAAAGATGATTGGATGCATGGCCCGGCGTGTGGACGACACGCAGCGTGCAGCCTTCGCCCAGCGCCAGGCGCTCGCCGTGCGCCAGGATGCGCTCGGGCTGGAAGGTCTGGTCCTGGCGTGGCGTCTGCGGCGCGGGGCGGCCCAGCACCGGCGCGCCGGTGGCGGCCTTGAGCCTGGATGCCGCCGGCGAGTGGTCGATGTGGGTGTGGGTGGCCAGGATCCAGCGGATCGGGCCTGGCGCGGCCGCCAGCACGGCGGCCACATGGGCTTCGTCGTCGGGGCCCGGATCGATCACGGCCCATTCGTTGCGCGCCGGATCGCCCACGAAATACGTATTGGTGCCGGGCCCGGTCATCACGCTGCCATTGCCGGCGGTGACGCGCCAGATGCGCTCGGACAGGCGTACCGCGGCGCCGGTCGCCAGCTCATAGCGCGCATGGCCCTGGCCTTGCGGGTCGATGCGCTCGATCTCGGCATAGGCGGGCTCGCTGGGCAGCACGGGCCGCAGGCCACCGCCGCCTTGGGCCAGGCGCGGCATGATGCGCGCAATGTCGCGCAGCTGCGCCGCATGGTCAAAGCAGGCCTGAGCAGTGTCGAAGCGGGCAATCGACGCTAGCGTGCGCCGCGTGACGGCCACCAGCTTCAGGCCGCGCGCCGGATCGATGGCATCGCTCGGGCGTATCCAGAGATGCTCCACGGCCTCGTCGCCATCGTGCGTGGCGGACTGGCCGGCGGGCGCCACGGCCACGAAAAAACGCGTGTCGAAGCGCTTGGGCAAGCCGGGTGGCGTCAGCCAGTGGCTGTGATACGCCAGGCGGTCCACAGCCAGGCGCACGCCAAGGCGCTCGCAGAGCTGCGCCATGCCCGGCCCACCGCTGCGCGCGGATTGCCGCAGCCATGCCTGCTGCGTGGCATCCAGCGTGTCCAGCGCGATCAGCTTGCCGCTGGCATCGCTCGCGAACAGCAGGCCGGCTTCCTCGAAACACTCGCGCACGGCTGCCAGGTAGAAATCCAGGCCGCCGTCAGGCAGCTTGAGACGGGTGCTGGCCGCGGCATCGTCCAGGCCGGCGCTGGCGTCGTGCAGGGTCTTGTCTTGGGGGTCGAGCGTGCCGCCGGGAAAGACGAAGGCGCCGCTGCTGCGGTCGTCGTCGCGCTCGGGGCGACGCACCAGCAGCACTTCCATGCCGGCCGCGCCATCGCGCACTACCAGGATGCTTGCGGCTTGACGCAGCGAGGGGGATCGTAAAGGAGGGGTGTTTCCGCTCTGTTCTTGTTCGCGCATATGGGGCGGTTCCTGATGGACTGGCTAGGATCAGGCGACAGTGTAGCGGCATCGCACGGTTATGCCACCAAGGGAAAGCGAGGACGGTAAGCCGTTAGCGGGGCCGTCCCGCACTTGCGGGCAGGACGGCTGCGGTGCTGATTACTGCTGGTTGGACGTTGTTTTGTTCATCGCTGCGAATTGCTGCGTGAGGTAGGTTTTGGTGGAGTTCATCCGGGTCATCATCAGGTCAAGCTGCTGGAACTGCGCGCGATAGCGTGCCATCGTGGCGTCGATCCCCGCGGAGGTGCGGGTGTAGGCGCTGTCGAGGTCCTTCAGGTTGGTGTTGAGGCCTTCGGTGGCCGTCGTCAGCGCGCCCTTTGTGGCACTGAACGATTTCACCATTTCCGTCAGTTGATTGCCATAGCCGGACTTGCCGTCGGCACCGCTGAACAGCTGCGCCACGCCGGTCCGGTTGGTGGCGAGCGCCTTGTTCAGCTTGGCGGTGTCGAGCCCCATGGAGCCGTCGGCCTTGAACGAGATCCCGATCTGGGTCAGGTTGACCAGGCTGGAGTCGCTGGTGGCGGTCTGCGGCGCGTTGAACACGGAGCGCAACTGGTTCTGGATCGTGCGCAGCGTAGCATCGCCCAGCAGCGGCGACTGCGTGCCCTTGTTGCTCTTGTCGAAGGCGGACAGCTTCGCGGCGGTGCTTTGCAGCGTGTTGTAGGCCGTGACAAAGCTCTGTACGGCGGCAGCCATCGTCCCGGTGTCGGTGACGGCGGTCACCGTGCTATCGCCCTTGCTCAGCAGGTTCAGCGTCAGGCCCGGCGCGGCGCCTTGCACCGAGTTGGTCGGGCTGCTCACGTCGATGCCGTTGATGTTCAGCTTGGCATCGAGGGCCTCGATGTTCTGCTTCATCGCCTTGGTGCCGGCCGGGTCATACGCCAGCAAGCCGGCAATGGTGCTGGGGTCGCCGGCGCCGTTGCTGTCCACGGAGATGCGCATGCTGGACTTGGCGCCCGTGGTGTTGGACGTCAGTACCATGCGGTACGGCGTGCTGCCGCCATCGTTGACGATGCTGGCGGTTACGCCCGAGTTGGATGCATTGATCGCATCGCGGATGCCGGCCAGCGTATTGTTGGTGCCGTTGATGTTGATCGAGGCAGGCTTGGCGGTGCCGGGCGTGAAGACGGCGCCCTCGGTGGTGCCGAATTCGATCGTGATCTTGGCGCTGCCCAGCAACTGGCCCGTGCTGTCGGTGATGCCATTGGACACCAGCGTTTGCGACTGCGCCAGCTGCGACACCTTGACGGCATAGCTGCCCGCCAAGGCGGACTTGTCGGCCACGACGCCCAGCACGCCGGTATTGCTGGAGGTGGTGGTGCTGCTGTTGTACAGGCTCGCCGAGCCGAGCGCGCTGGCGGCATTCTGGAACGAAGCCAGCGCGCCTTGCAGCAGACCATAAGCGGAGAGCTTGGTGGTGTGGACGGTGGCCTTCTTGGTCAGGGCAGTGAGCTTGGTCTCTTCCGCCTTTTGCAGATTGTCCAGCAAGGTGCTCAGGTCCAGCTGGGACCCGACTCCTATCGAGGAAATAGCCATGGTTGCAATCCCTTAATTGCATGTTGGAGGAGGCCGGCCCGCCGAAGCGGCCCGGCTGGTCAGGAGAGCCAGTTGCGCGCGGATGATACGGCCGGCACGCAGGGCTTCCTCGGGCGAGGTACTGATCGATGGCGTCGCCATAAGCGTGCGCTGTATTGCGACAAGCCGCTGGTTCCTGGCAGGAAATCCGGTGCCAGTGGCCTGGCTGTCGCGTCGCCCTTGATGTTGTCGACACGAGGGTAGATACGGATACGCCGGGACAGCCGTGGGACGCCACTGGCCATTAAGATGCTGCTGATTTCACCCCGGCTCGCTGATCTGTCGGCTGTGGGCGCCGATCTTGTCCTCGTTTCGCGCTGAAGATGTGCGCATCGACCGAAAACCAGGGGGTAATCCCGATCGTGTGCTTCACTCTTCACGCTCAAGATCGTAGCGGCGTGGGCCTGGGGCCAATTGAGTGAATAAGGGGTGAAAGTCCGCGCATATCGTTTGGGTCGGCGCCGCCCACGGCGTGTCGCCAACCGCAGCGAAACCCATCGCCGGGCCTGCAAAAAAATGCACTGCGGGACCGTCAATTTGCCATTAAGTTTGAGAGGGAGATGCCGATATGGACCGCAAGGGTTTGCTCGACGCAGCGGCGGTACTGGAAGACCTGGCGGCCGGCCAGCAGCCTGACCCGGCGCGCCTGGCGGCTGGCGCGCAGGCGCTGGAGGCCATGCACGCCGACCACCCCTCATGGCGCGACATGACCGACGCCGCCTTTGGCCTGCAGGCGCTGGCCGCGGGTGGCGCGCTTGGCCTGGACGCGAAGGGGCGCGCACGCGCGGCCCGCCTGGCGGAGGTCGTGCGCAGCCTGGTCGATCCGTTGTAGGACCAGCTGGCGGCGGTGCCTAAGAGGCCGTTTCAAGATGAAGCGAAGCGGTTCTGGCCAGGCGCGCGGCCGCAGACAGTACAAGCGGATCGGCCAAGGCCGCGCGACGACGCCAGCATCGTTTTGAAATGGCCTCTAAGCCAGCGACAGGACGATGACCGCCGCGCCAATGACGGCAACCAGGTCCTCAATGACCGCCGCCGGCAGGTCCCTGCCGAATATCGCCGCAAGGCGCGCGCGCATAGCCGCGCCGCCGAGCGTGCCGATCACCGCGCCCACGGCGCCAAGAACGCCGCCTCCCACCAGCATGCCGCCACCCGCGCCGATCGTGGCCCCGCACAGCGCCCCCGAGAGAATGCGCGCGCCGAACTGCGGCGGCACCTTGCGGCTCGGCGTGCCGGGCAGCTTGTCGGTGATGAGCTCCACTGCGGCCAGCACGCTGAAGACCCATGGCGTGAACCGATAGCCCATGAAGGCAAGCCAGCTGCCCGACAGATCCAGCAAGCCCGCGTGGACCGCCCAGCTGACGGCGGCAGGCGCCGTCATGGCGCGCAGGCCAGCCACGATGCCGATAAAAAGCGAGAGCACGTACAGGGTCATGGCGTCTGTCCTCAATCAAGGCTGACAACGGTGGCATGGCTGTGACGCGGTGAGCTTAAGGCCGGGCCGTGCGTGGGCACGTGCGCTAACCCACATGGCGAGTATGCCAGCGGCGCATGGCGAAGCAAGCGCCCGAGCAAGAAGACGCGGGCTCGCCGGGGACTTGAGTTGCATCTTCCCTAGGTGCCTCGGCATCGGGAAAACCATTATTTGATATGGAATCAAAAAACAATAACATTTATTGAGTCTATATCAATTTAACGGGAAGGCATCCGTTGCCGAGGCCGCCTGTCGGGCAACGGCACGATAGCCCGCGGGCCGATCGCAGCTCGCGGACCAGACCCGATCAAGGAGGAGCAATGAAGAAAGCACTGGCCATGGCCGCGGCCACGCTGGCGGCACTGACCCACGGGCGGGCGCACGCCCAGTCGTCCGTCACGATGTATGGCGTGGTGGACGCGGGCGTCGAATACCTGAACCGCGTGCCGAACGCGGCAAAGCAGGGGGACGGCCTGTTCCGCATGACTTCCGGCAACATTGCTGGCAGCCGCTGGGGCATGCGTGGGGTGGAGGATCTCGGTGGCGGCCTGAAGGGTGTCTTTGTGCTGGAAGGCGGCATGATGCTCGATACCGGAGTGTCCTCGCAGGGCGGCCGGATCTTTGGACGCAAGGCCTATGTCGGCTTCGACAGCAGCACGTATGGCCAGTTCACGCTGGGCCGGCATCACAACCTGATGTTCGACCTGGTCATCTCGTTCGACCCGATGTTCTTCGCGCCGAAGTACTCGTCGTTCAGCCACGACAGCTGGCTGGCGGGTCGCGTGGACAACGCGGCCAAGTACACCGGCAAGTTTGGCGGGCTGACCGTAGCGGCGCTGTATAGCTTCGGGGTGGACTCCACGGTGGCCAACGGTTCGGAGGTGCCGGGCAACAGCCGCGTGGGGCGCGACATGAGCGCGGGCCTTACCTACCAGGCCGGCCGTTTTCGCGTGGGCGGCGTGTATGACCAGCTCAATGGCAACAGCGCCGCGACGGCCGGCAAGACCGAGCGTCGCTATGTCGGGACGGCCGCGGTGGATCTGGAGGCGGTCAGCATCTATCTGGGCTACCGCAGGCTGGCGAGCCAGTTGCTGGCGTCGATGTCGCGCACGGACCTGATGTGGACCGGCGTGAACTGGAACCTGGCGCCGGCCGTTGCGCTGACCGGCGCCGTGTACAAGACCAATGACCGCACCTCGGCCAAGGACCCGATCTCCTTTGTGCTGTCGGTCGACTACCGGTTCTCCAAGCGTACCGATGCCTACCTAACGGCCTCCTACACAAAGAACAGCGGCGGCTCCGCGCTTAGCGCCAACGGTTACGACGGCTCGATCGTCCCTGGCGCCAATCAGCTTGGCACGGTGGTGGGCCTGCGGCACAGCTTTTGAGTGGCGGCGTCTAGCGCGCTTGTCGCCGGGCACATCTGGCACTTTCCCGTGCGGCTAACGCTGGCTCTTCGCGGCTGCCCGTCGATATGACGATGCAGCCGCTTTTTTGTTCATGGCCGGGCGCCGGCTGCGTAGCGGTGGGGCAAGGTTTACCATTAATTGACATGCACTCAAATAATGTCTAAATTATTGAGACGGTAGCATTTAATCAAAGGAGGCGCCGTGACGGAGCAGAACAAGGCACAGGTAACAGCGGGCATGCGTGGCGCGTCGTGGGATGCACGACTGATGACGCGTCCTTACCAGATGGTCCCCTATGCGCTGGGTACCGCGGACGGCCAGCGCACGCTCGGCTTTCTCTTCACGGCGACCGGCAAGGAAAAGACCGTCGTTTCCATCATGCACCCCCGCGAGATGGCGATCACGCACTATCTCGTGCCGTTCATTCTCGACGCCGGCTGCGCCTGCTGGGTGCAGGGCCCCCGGTCGATCGGCAACGACCTGCGGCTGGAGCATGAGATCGCGTTGTTCGACGTGGCGGCAGGCATGACGCACCTGCGCGAGCTGGGTTTTGCGCGCATCGTGCTGCTGGGCAATTCCGGCGGCGCTTCGCTGTACACCTTCTACAACCAGCAGGCGCTCGCGCCGGCTGCGCAGCGCATCGCGCGGACCCCGGGTGGCCGTCCGACCAACCTGGCCGAGCTGCAGATGCCCACGGTTGACGGCATGATCCTGATCTCTCCGCATCCCGGGCAGGGCAAGCTTTTGATGACCGGGCTCGATCCCTCCGTGGTCGACGAGAACGACCCGATGCAAACCGATGCGTCGCTCGATCCGTTCTCCGCGGCGAACGGCTTCGACGCCGCGAGTGGACGCGGCAGCTATGCGCCGGACTTTGTCGCGCGCTACAGCGCCGCGCAGGAAGAGCGGGTGAAGCGGATCGACGAGCACGCGAGGCAACTGCTGCGCCGCAAGCAGGCCGCCCGCCAGCGCATCAAGGCAGGCGCCGGCAGCGAGCTGGACCGGCGTGTGGCCGCGCATGCGCCCATCTTCCACGTCTGGCGCACGGACGCTGACCTGCGGTCCTGGGACATCACCCTGGACCCGTCGGACCGCCAAACGGGCACGCTGTGGGGCAAGGACCCCTTTGTTTCCAACTGGGGCAGCGTTGGCTTCGCACGGGTGGTGACGCCGCAGTCCTGGCTGTCGACCTGGTCGGGCCTGACTTCCAACGCATCGCTGGACAAGACCATCGGCGCGGTGCACCAGCCCACGCTGCTGCTGGAATACACCGGCGACCAGTGCACGTTCCCGGCCGATATCGAGTCCATCTACGCGCAGATCGGCAGCACGGAAAAGCGCCATATCCGCGTGCGGGGCAATCACCATGGCATGGCACTGAGCCGCGACGAGGAGCCGGGCCAGCGTATCGCCGGGGCGCACATCGTCGAGTGGCTGCGCGAGCTGATGGTGTAAGTAAAGTCATCCCGTGCGCCGCAGGCCAACGCGGCGCGCTGACAGAAAACAGACAACAGAAAACAGACAAGCAAGGGTAGAGAGACATGATGCAATCCCAATCGGTACGGCCCCCGGAATTGCTGGCGGGGGTCAGGTATCCCGACGAGGACCGGCTACGGCGCTATGTTGCCGACGGCGTGCTGACGCAAGAAACGCTGACCGGGGCCTTTCGCGCGTCGTTTAAAACCCATGCGGACCGGCTCGCGCTGGTCGGCCCGGAAGGCCGGCTGACCTACCGCGACCTGGACGAGAAGACCGAGCGCCTTGGCGCTGCGCTGCTGGCGCTGGGCCTGCGGCCTCTGGATCGCGCGGTGTTCCAGTGCGGCAACAGCAATGAGCTGCTGCTGGCGTTCCTGGGCTGCCTGAAGGCGGGCATCATTCCGCTTTGCTCCCTCCAGGCGTTCCGCAAGCTGGAAATCGGCTACCTCGGCAATCTCTGCGAAGCCCGCCTGCATGTCGTGCAGGGCGATGACGCCAAGTTCGACGACGTGGCTTTCGCGCAGGAAATGCAGGCCGAAGTGCCGAGTTTCTCCATCATCCTGCAAGCACGTGGCGAGCGTCGTGGCAGCGCGGTGTTGCTAGCCGACCTGATCGAAGAGATGCCGCTGGCTCACGCGCGCGAGATCCTGGCGGGCGTGAAGCTAGATCCCTTCCAGGCCGCCGTATTCCAGCTCTCCGGCGGCACCACGGGCGTGCCTAAAATCATCCCGCGCTTCCAGAGCGAGTACCTCTACAACATGCGCGCGGTGGCTGCGTGCAATGGCTACACGAAGGACGACGTGCTGTTCTTCCCCACGCCGTACATGCACAACCTCAACATGGGCTGCTTCTTCGGCCCGTTCCTGCTGACCGGCGCCACATTGACGGTCACGCCGGATCTTAGCGAGGAAAACCTGCGCGGCCTGGTGCGCGATTACCAGCCTACCTGGTTCAGCGTGGCCGGGCCGATCCTCACGCGCATTGCGCCGGAACTGGCGCAGTCGGATGCCGGCGCGCGGGCGCGCAGGAATTTCATCGCGCCGAAGAACGCCGCGGGCCTGACCCGCCTGACGGGCTCGCCCACGCACCATATCTTCGGCATGACCGAAGGCGTGATCATGTTCGCCCGCAAGGATGACCCGCAGGAGATCCGCGACACCTCCGTCGGCAGCCCGGTGTCGGCGCATGACGAGGTCAAGCTCGTGTCACCGGGCACGGAGGATCCCGTGGCCGACGGCGAACCCGGCGAGGCCCTGTTCCGCGGGCCTTACACCATCCGCGGTTACTACAAATCCGAGAAGGAGGACCAGACGCGCTTCACCGCGGACGGCTTCTACCGCTCCGGCGACCTGATGACGTCGCGCGTGGTGGACGGCAAACGCTATTACTTCTTTTTCGGGCGCATCAAGGATGTGGTGGATCGCGGCGGCGAGAAGATCAATGCCGAGGAGCTGGAGAACGTCGTCAACCTGCACCCGGGCGTGTTGGCCTGCGCTGTGGTGGGCATGCCCGACCGCGTCTATGGGGAGCGCGTGTGCGCCTTCGTCATACCCAAGCCGCCCGCAAGCGACCTCACGCTGGCGCAACTGACCCAATACCTGCAGGAAGCCGGCCTGGCCAAGTTCAAGTGGCCAGAGCGGCTGGAGGTCGTCCGAGAGTTCCCGCTGACCGCATCCGGCAAGCTCAGCAAGGTGCTGTTGCGCCAGCAGATCATCCAGTTGCTCGAGGCCGAGACGGCCGGCAACACCGTAACCGAAGGGAAGTGAAATGACCGAAGCGAAACACCTTGTCGGCGTGCCGTCCGTGCAGTTGCATGGCGTGCATCACACGGCGCGCCCCACCTGGAAGCTGGCCCAGACCGTGCATTTTTACCGCGACCTGCTTGGCCTGCCGCTGGTCCACGCCATCTCGGCCAAGGGCTGGGGCCCGGACAACCATGCGGATTTCCTGCACTTCTTCTTCGATAGCGGCAACAGCAGCACCATTGCCTTCTTCTACTACATCGGCACCGAGCGGCCGGACTGGCTGGCGGTGCGCGAGCACTACCAGGATCGCGCCACGCACACCGCCTGGCGCGTGCGCGACGAAGCAGAGCTGCTGGAATGGCGGCAGCGCGTGGAAGCGGTCGGCATTCCGGTGCGCTACCAGATCCGGCACGAGGTCATCGAGTCGATCTACTTCAACGATCCCAACGGCTATCCGATCGAGATCACCTGGCAACTGCGCCCGTTCAGCGAGGCCGATGCGCTTGACGCGGCGTTGACCATCGAGGCAGCCATGCAGCTGGAGCAGGCAGCGGACGCCGCCACGGCTTTCACGTCCATCGAGCCGGTCTGGCAACGCAAGGCCGCGCAGATCGGCACGGCACCGGAGCAGGCTGGCAAGGCATCGGTCTATGTGCTGGACGTGCCGGAGTTTGCCGCGCTGATCGGCGTGGCGCGTACTACCGAAGGCTATGCCACCACCTCGCTGAAAAACGGCTATGTGCGCATCGACGGCAATCCGCAGATCCGCTTCCGGCGCAAGGCGCTAGGCTTCAAGCCGGCAGTCTGGTACGGCGCGCTGACCGGCGGCCTGGTCGGGCGCATCGTCCAGTTCGATATGGACGCGCTGGTGATTTCCCCGGAGGAGGCGCAATGAAAGCCGCAATGAACGTCGCCATCATCGGGGGCGGCCCCGCCGGGCTCTTCCTCTCCATCCTGCTCAAGGAGCGGCTGGCATCGGTGGAGATCGACATCTACGAGCAAAACCCGGAGGACGCCACCTTCGGCTTCGGTGTGGTGCTCGCCGACACCGGGCTGTCCAACCTGCGCGCCGCATCCCCAGCGGTGGTCGACGAACTCGCCAAGGCGATGCGTTTCAGCGATCGGCACACCATCGTGAGCCACGAGGCACCGATCACCATGAAGCGCCCCGGCGCGGGCGGCGGCGCGATTCCTCGCATCCAGCTGCTGTCGGTGCTGCAGGCGCGTGCCCGCGAACTCGGCGTGCGCGTGACGTACAACAAGCGCATCAGCGACTTTTCGGCCATCGAAGCCGACCTGGTCGTGGGCGCCGATGGCGTCAACTCGCTGCTGCGGGCGTCCAACGAGGAGGGCTTCGGCACCACGCGCCACAACCTGACCAACCACTTTGCCTGGTACGGCGTGGAGAAGGCGTTCCCCAATCCGTCCCTGGTGTTCCGGCAGTACGAGGGCGGCTATTTTGTCGCGCACTACTACCCGTATTCGGACTCCATGAGCACGTTCGTGGCTGAGTGCGACCACCGGACCTGGCAGGATTTCGGTATGGACGCCATGTCCAACGAGGCGCGCCAGGCCCTGTTCGAGACGGTGTTCGGCGCGGAGCTGGGTGGCTACAAGCTGGTCTCCAACAACTCGAACTGGCGCCAGTTCCCGGTCGTGATCAACCAGACCTGGCACGTCGGCAACCAGGTGCTGATCGGGGATGCGCTGACCAGCGCCCACTTCTCGATCGGCTCGGGTACCCGGATCGCCATGGAAGACGCGATCGCGCTGGCCGAGGCTATCGTCGCCTTCCCCGGCGACGTGCCGGCGGCGCTGCAGTGCTACGACGAGGTGCGCCGACCGCAAAAGGCCAAGCTCATCCGCGCCTCGGAGGCTTCGTACAACTGGTACGAGCGTATCCGCGAATGGATGAACGTGGCAACGCCGCATGAGTTCGTCTACCGCTTCATGACCCGCACCGGCCGCGTGGATGTGAACCGGCTGCGTGAACAGTATCCGACCCTGATCGCCGAGCTGGCCGCCGCGGGCGTCACCGATCTCACCGTGCCGCAGCCATGATGCGTGCCACCGAATACGTGCTGAGCGAGCGGCCGTTCGTGGTGCGCCGTACCGTGCGCTGGGGCGATTGCGATCCCGCTGGCGTGGTGTACACGGGCCGCTTCACCGACTACCTGCTGGGCGCGGTTGGCCTGTTTGCCGACCACATGGCCGGCGGAGCGGGGCGGCTTGGCGACGCGCATGGCGTGGGCACGCCGTGCAAGGCGATGCGCTTCGAGTTCATCGGCACGTTGTGGCCGGACGACGTGATCGACATCGAGTGCTTTGTCGAAGCCATCCGTACGCGCTCCTATGACATCCGCTGCATCGCCAGGCGCCCCGGCGGCGCGCCGGTGTTCGATGCCGTGTTTTCCCCGATCTGCGTGCGGCTGGACGAGCGCGTGGGTACGCCGATCCCGGATTCCCTGCGCGCCGCGCTAAGCACGTTCCTGCGCAAGCCGGCCGCAGAGCCCCAGACTTAACGAGAACAAGCGAACAAGCGAACCCAAGATGAATTACCGAATTGGCCAGATCGTTCCCAGCTCCAACATCACGATGGAGCGCGAAGTGCCCGCCATCTTTGCCGGGCGCATGCAGCAACTGCCACAGCGTTTCTCCTTTCACTCCAGCCGCGTGCGCATGCACCGCGTGGTGGCGCATGAGCTGGAGCGCATGAACCGCGACATGGGCCGCTGCGCGCTGGAGCTTGCCGATGCGCGCGTGGATGTGATGAGCACGGCCTGCCTGGTGGCCACGATGTGCATGGGCAAGGGCTACCACCGGCAAGTGATTGAAGACCTTGGCGCGGCCATCGCCGATGCACCTTACCAGCCCGCGATCATGACCTCGGCCGGCGCGCTGGTCGAGGAGCTGAAGGACTTTGGCGCCAGGCGCATCGCGCTGATGGCGCCCTACAGCGATGCGCTGACGCGCACTGTGGTCGAGTACATCGAAAGCGAAGGCATCGAGGTCAAGGACGCGATCAACTTCTCGATCCTCGACAACCTGGAGGTCGGCGAGCGCGATCCGCTGCAGTTGCTGGAGGACGTGAAGCGCCTGGACACCGCCGGCGTGGACACGGTGGTGCTGTCCGCCTGCGTGCAGATGCCGTCGTTCGCGGCGATTGAGCGCGCGCAGCTGGCGCTGGGCGTGCCCGTCACCTCCACGGCCGTCTGCACGGCGCGGCAGATGATGCGGCGCCTGGGCCTCGAAGCGGTGGCGCCGGATGCCGGCGCATATCTCGGCAGCAAGACCGGGCTGGTGTAAGGGCCGTTAGTGCGCGAGGAGACGACATGATGCAAGAAACCCATGGAACGGCGTCCCGGATTGGACGTTGGCCTTATATCGCGGTAGTGCTGGGTGCGGCGTTTGGCATGCTGGCCGGCTATGCGCCGCTGTTCAATGCCACCGCCGGCGTGTTCGTGCGCCCGCTGGCCGCCGAGTTTGGCTGGGGCCGCTCGGAGGCGTCGCTGTCCTACGCGGCCTCGATGTTCGGGCTGGCGGTGGTTAGCCCGCTGGTCGGGACCATGATGGACCGCTACGGCATCCGGCGCGTGATCTCGGTGTCCGCGGTGGTCTTCGGCATCGCCACGGCGTGCATGGCACTGCAGGACGGCAGCAAGGCCATGTGGGTCAGCCTGTCCGTGGTGGTAGGTGTGTTCGGCGCGGCCACGTCGGTGCTCGGCTATCTCGCCGTGCTGCCGCAGTGGTTCGACCGCCGTCTCGGCTTGGCGCTTGGCGTTGCCATGTGCGGGCTGGGGGCCGGCACCGTGTTGATGCCCGCCACCGCGCAGTATCTGGTGACCGGCTATGGCTGGCGCACTGCTTATGTGGTGCTGGGCGCCGGGTCGATCGTATTGTCCTTGCTGGCGTGCTCGCTGTTGCGGGAACGCAAGGCGGCGGGAAGGGCGCAGGGCGCCGCGCGCGGCCAGGTGGTTGACGGCATGCCGTTCGCCGAGGCGCTGCGCAGCTATCGCCTGTGGGCCATCTGGGCGGTGTTCGTGCTGGGGTCCTCCGCCACGCTGTCGCTCGGGCCGCATCTGCCGGCGATGTTTGCCGACCGGGGCTTCAGCCCGGCGCAGGCAGCGCGCAGCGCCTCGATGGTGGGCATCGGCCTGCTGATCGGGCGCATCCTGACCGGCGTGCTGATCGACCGGATCCACGCACCATTCGTCGCCTGCGTGTTCTTCGGCGGTGGCGCGCTGGGCATCTTCCTGCTGCGCTCGGCGCATGACTACCAGGCGCTGCTGCTCGCCACCACGCTGATTGGCCTCACCATCGGTGCGGAAGGCGACCTGATCTCGTACCTGGTGCGTTCGTACTTCGGCTTGCGCTCTTTTGGTGCCTTGTTCGGCATTGCGTTTTCCGGCTATGGCTTTGGCGCGGTGCTCGGGCCGATCGGGCTCGGCGCCTGGTTCGACCGCTATGGCAGCTACGATGCGCCGCTGCTGGCACTGTCGTGCATGCTGTTGCTGGCCGCTGCGCTGACGCTTTCCCTTGGCCGGTACCTCCGGGCGGGCGAACTGCCGGCCGCGACGCCGGCGGCCGCCGGCTCTTGAGCACGTGTCAGGACCGGACCCGGCCCGTTGACAGGTAGAATTAGCACGGGCGCAATTATCAAGCCGCGCCACCTGTGCCGATCCGCCACTGACCTATGCCAGCCGCCAAGAAAACCGCCACCGTAGCCGAACCCCCTCCCGCCATGCCGCGCCGCCGGGGCCGTCCGCCCAAGACGGACTCGCCGATCGGCGCGGAGGCGACGCTGAGCCGGGTCGCCATCCTGCAGCGCGCCATTGAACTCACGAAGACCATGCCGCTGGACCAGATCTCCATGGTCCAGCTGGCCAAGGATTTTGGCGTGGCGCCCGGGCTCATCCACTATTACCTGGGCGGGCGGGATCAACTGGTCTCAGGCGTGCTGAATGACTACTACCGGCAGCGGTTGGGCCGGCTCTCGTCGCTCACCGGGGACTGGCGCCGCGACGTGGAGTCTTTCGCGCGGCTGAGTTTCCAGGTGGCGATCGAAAACCCCGGTGTGAGCATCTATGTGGCCTCGCACAACCGCTTCCGGCTGTTCCAGGATGTGCAGCCGGGGGAGACCGACTACGGGATGGAGTTTTTCAACCGCATGACGTCGGCCATCATGCAAGGTGGATTCAACGCGGACGAAGTCGCGCTTGGCTATCACCTGCTGGCGCAATACCTTGTGTCTGCCAGCATGGCGGAGGCTTCCCGCCAGTTGCCGGCCTACCACCAGGCCTTCATCGAGAACAAGCTGGAGTCCGTGTCGCCGCTGCAATATCCCGGCGCCCGCTTTGTCAGCAAATCGTTCTCTCGGCTGAGCTCGGAGATAGCGTTCGAGGAAGGGCTGCGCATTACGCTGGACGGCATCGAGGGATGGAAACTGGGTGCAGGCCTTGCCGCCATTCCAGTGGCCAGCGGTGCCGCCACGCCGCGCAAGCCCCGCGTCAAGAAGGCCTGACGAGGGGCGCCTGCACAAGCCCCCGGCGCGCAACGCAGGCAGCCCTACAGCATCGCCTCCGCCTGCGCCAGCAGCTTGCCCAGCGCGAGCTCCATCACCGCGCGCTCCTGGGGGGAAAGCGCGGACATCAGCGTCTCGTGCCGGCTGGAGGCGATCCGCATGATCTTCTCAAACAGCGGCTTGCCCTCGGCGGACAGCGAAATGAGCACCGCGCGGCCGTCGGTGGGGGATGGCTCGCGCCTGACCAGGCCTTGCTTGATGAGGTGATCGGCCGCGCGGCTGGCCTGGCTTTTGTCCAGGTTGGCGAAGCGCGCAAGGTCGATGACCAGGAAGGGGCCGAACTCGCCGATGGCGGCGAGCGTCCTGGCTTCGCTAAGCGACAGGCCTAGCGCTTCCGAATAGGCCTGCGCGATGCCGCGGTCGAACTGCTTGACGATGCGGTGCAGGCGGTACGTGGCGAAGTCGGAGAGGGACAGCTTGGGGCTCGTCATGATGCGCGGCCCGGCGTGTTGTCCGCCTCCGTGGCTTCGAAGCTGTGCGAGACCTCATCGAGCAATCGCGTCGCATCGGCAAAGCCGGCATGGCGGCTGAGCGCCAGCAGCGCCACGCGGGCCAGGTAGAGCGGCGTGTTTTGCTCGCCGAGCGCGGTCATGCGGTAGCACATCGCCGTGTAGATTTCATCGAGTTCGGTCGGGCTCATGGTCGTTTGCATAGGGTTCTCCGGCTTAGTCAATCTGCATGGCAAGGGCGATGGCGTTTCGCACATCGCCGGCGCGGGCTTGTCGCCAGCGGCCGCTGACGTAGCCATCCGGGCGGACCAGGTAGAGCGTACCGTCGACGCCGTCCAGTGCGCGCCGCACGGCATCCTGTGGGTCGGCCAGCCGTCCCGCCGCGGGCGCCGTGCCCGCAATCAGGTGGCAATCCAGTTCGACGCCGCTGTCGCAAAGCTGGCGCAGCCCGGGCACGGCGTCGTCCAGATCCTGGCCGGCGCCGGCGAAGCAAAACGCGGTGAAGCCTTTGCCGATGCAGCGGACCAGCGAAGTCGGCGTGCCGTGCGGGCCGACCAGCGGCATGTCAGGCAGCGTGGCGCCCGGCGCCGGACCGGCCTTGAAGGCAGGGTCGTCCGTCGCGGCAATGGGCGAGTCGGCAAAGACCGCCGGACTGGTCTGGCGCGGGTTGATCAGCGAGCGCAGTTCCGCGTGCGCCGCCGATAGCCCCAGCACGGCTTCACGCATCAAGGCAAAGGCAGGCGAGGGCGGGGCCATGAACTCCGTGCTCTTCGCGCCGAAGCGCATGTTCTCGCGCGCCGCCGCCACACGCTCCGTGGAGTAGGAGGGCAGCAAGCCGGGGGAGGCCTTGCCGCGCACGGCAAGGGCAAGCTTCCAGGCGAGGTTGAAGGCATCGTCGAAGCCGCTGTTCAGGCCGCGCACGCCAAAGATGGGCACCAGGTGCGCGGCGTCGCCGGCAAAGAGCGCGCGGCCGTGCACGTAGCTATCCAGCGTGAGGCACTTCGCGTTGTAGATCGAGATCCACAGCGGCGCCCAAGGCGCGGTCACGCCCATCATCTTGAGGTGGCTCGCCACGCGCGGCAGCACATTCTCCGGCTTGACGGCCTGCTCCGCATCCTCGTGCTCGCCGACCTGGTAGTCGATGCGCCACACCTGGTCCGGCTGCTGGTGCAGCAAGATGGTGGAGCCGGGGTTGGACGGCGGATCGAACCACGCCAGCCGCTCGACCTCGCGCGGGGCGTCGATGGCGATATCCACGATGACGTAGCGGCCCTCGTACTGCATGCCGCGCAACGACAAGCCTAGCGCATCGCGCACGGCGCTGCGGCCGCCGTCGGCTGCCACCAGCCAGTCCGCGCGCACGGTGTAGGCATGGTCGCCCGCGGCTACTGCCAGCGTCACGCCCTTGCTGTCTTGCGTGACGGCGGTAACGCGGTTCTGCCAGCGGATTTCGATCAGGTCCGGGTAGCGGGCGATGGCGTCGAGCAGGTATTGCTCGATGTAGTACTGCTGGATATTGACCATGGGCGGAAAGACCTGCCCGGGCTCGTGCGGCATGGTGAAGTGCAGCACCTGCTCGTTGCGGTAGTAGCTGCGGCCGCCCGCCCAGGCGAGGCCTTTGTCCAGGACCGGGGCGGCCACCCCGAGCGCATCGAGGATTTCCAGCGAGCGCCGGGAGATGCAGATGGCCCGGCTGCCTTCACAGGTGCCGTCGTCCGCCTCCAGCACCACGCTGGGGATGCCGTGGCGGGCCAGGGCCAGCGCCACCGCCAGCCCGACCGGCCCGCCGCCGGCGATGACGACCTGGCGCGGAGAATCCGTGCCGCCGGGGTGCAGCACCGGCAGGGATGCGGCGTGCGCTTCGCGCTGGTACATGTCTTGTCTCCTGGTTGTGTGCGCAACCAGTTCAAGATAGTCCAATTTGGTTGCGTACGCAACCAAATTACCTGGGCCCGATCAGAATTCCACCATCGCAAAGTCTTCCTTGCCCACGTCGCACAGCGGGCAGCGCCAGTCGTCGGGGATGTCTTCCCAGCGGGTGCCGGGTGCGATGCCGTCTTCTGGAAGGCCCGCGGCTTCGTCATAGACCCAGCCGCAGATGATGCACACCCATTGCTTGAACGCGTCGGTGGCAGCGGATGCGGCCTTTGCCGCGACGGGGGCTTCCGGCTGCGCGGCGGGCTTCTCTTGTTCTGGCTCGTCCAGGCTGAAGACAAGCGGCGCCGCCGTGGCTTCGCCGCTGGGCGCCAGGCGCGCCTGCAACAGGGCAAGCAGCGCCTGCGCCTCTTCCGTGGTCAGGTCGATCCAGTACGGATCGCCTGCGCCGTCGTTCAGGCGCTTCGGGGAAAACTGGATCTCTACTGCGGTGCCTTTCTTGTACATGCGATCAGGGGGCGGGGTCTTTGGTTTTTGTGCAGGTAAGGATTAGACAGGAAAAAGCACGCTGGCGAGCCATTGCTGGAAATCGGCTACCACGTCGGCGGTCAGCTCATGGCCAATGGGGTAGCGCCGCGACCGATGCGGCACGCCCAGCGCGTCCAGCCACTGGTCCGCGCGCTCGGCCCACGCGACGGGCAGCTTGTTGTCGAGTTCGCCATGCGCGATAAAGGCCGATAGCCCGGCAAGGGCCTCGCGCGGGGCGAGGTGCGGCTCGATCTCCGGCAGGATGCGCCCGCTCAGCACCGCAAAGCCGGCCACGTCAGCCGGCGCGCTCAGGCCAACGCTGGCGCTGAGGATGCCGCCCTGGCTGAAGCCGGCGATCACCGTGCGCGCGGGCAGGGCGCCATCCTGCGCATGGAGGGCGCGGACGAAGGCAATCAGCTGCTGGCGGCTGCGCTCCGCCTGGGCTGCGTTGATGGCGGGCGCGCCACCGGCGAAGCTGACCTCGAAAAAGCCATGCTGGCCGGGCCCGAAGGTGAGCGGGCCTTGCACCAGCACCACTTCCACGCGCGGGTCGATACGGGTGGCCACTGGCGCGAGGCTGGCCTCGTTGCTGCCTACGCCGTGCAGCAGCAGGAGCCGCGCGGCAGGGGCTGCGGCCGTATCCGCTTGCGCCCTTCGCAAGCGATAACGCAGGCCGGTCGCGGGATCTTCGGCCAACGGGCCGATTTCATTGCGGGTGGTGTTCATATCGTCTCGCGTGGCTGTGAGCAAGGGATCAGACAAGGGATCAGGGGATCAGGGGATCAAGGGATCAAGGGATCAAGGGATCAAGGGATCAAGGGATCAAGGGATCAAGGGATCAAGGGATCAAGGGATCAGGGGATCAGGGGATCAGGGGATCAGGCCGCAATGGGCTGCGCGGCTAGCGGCCGGAACTGGCCAAGCACATACGATTCCATCGACAAGATCCCGTAGGTGATGCCGCCGTCGATCACCGCCAGCGGCTCGCCCGCTTCGGCCGCGCCGATGGCCACCAGCAGCGGCAGGAAGTGCTCGTCGGTCGGGTGCGCGCGCTGTGCGTGCGGGGCCAGCCGGCGGTAATCGATCAGCGGCTGCGAGTCGCCGGTGCGCATGGCGCTGCGCACCGCCTCGCGCACCCACTGCGTGAATGCTGCCACGTACGGGGCATCACCGCCGCCATGGCCGCGGAATTCATGGAGGTTGTGCGTCATGCTGCCGGAGGCGACGATCAGCACGCCCTGCTCGCGCAGCGGCGCCAGCGCACGGCCCAGCGCCAGCGCGCCGGCCGGGTCCAGCGGCTGTGGCAGCGACACCTGGAACACCGGCACCTGCGCATCGGGATACAGGTGGCGGATCGGCACCCAGGCGCCGTGATCCAGGCCGCGCTGCGGATCCAGCCCGGCGTTGAACCCGGCCTGCGCCAGCAGCGCCACCGCGCGCTCGGCCAATGCCGGATGCCCGGCCGCCGGGTAGCGGATCTCGTACAAGGCACGCGGGAAGCCGCCGAAATCGTGGATGGTCTCGGGCTGCGCGCTTGCCGTCACGCGCACGCCGCCGCGCGTTTCCCAGTGGGGCGAGACCACCAGCACCGCCTTGGGCACCGGCAGCGCGCGGCCCAGCGCGGTGAGCTGCGGGCCGGCCAGGCCCGGCTCGATGGCGAAGGTGGGCGCGCCATGGGAGACAAACAGAACGGGAAGTGCGGTAGACATCTCGGAATCTCCGGTCGCCACGGGAAAACCCGCGGCGTGCAACGACATAGGGAACCTTGCTAGTCTATTGATTCATGTGGTGGCGATAAACTGCCTTAAGTGTGATATATAGTCCCGATTATCGAGACAATAAGCCGGAGCCGAGGCAACCCCGTGGACCGTGCCCTGGAAATGACCGTATTCACCGCCGTGGTCGACGCCGGCAGCTTTGTCGGCGCGGTCGAGGGCCTGCGCATGTCCAAGGCCGCGGTCTCGCGCCATGTGGATGCACTGGAACAGCGCCTGGGCGTGCGTCTGCTGCAGCGCACCACGCGCCGGCTGTCGCTGACCGAGGAGGGGCGCATTTTCTACCAGCGCGCACGCGAAGTGCTGGCGGCGCTGGACGATGCCGAGTCCGAGATCACGTCCCGCACGCAGGAGCCCAGCGGGCTGATCCGTATCAACGTGCCGCTCACGTTTGGCATCTTGCACCTCGCGCCGCTCTGGAGCGCTTTCATGGCAGCGTATCCGCAGGTTGATCTCGATATCACGCTCAATGACCGCGTGGTGGACCTGGTCGACGAAGGCTACGACCTTGCCGTGCGCATTGGCGACATGCCAAGCTCCGCACTAATCAGCCGCAAACTGGTCGCAACCCGCATGGTGCTATGCGCGTCGCCTGGCTATCTCGCGCAGCACGGCGCGCCAACCCATCCGCATGAACTGGCCGAGCACCGCGTGCTGGCCTACACCAACTGGTCCGGGCGCGACGAATGGCAGTTCGATGGCCCGCACGGCAAGGTCAGCGTGAGCACCCGCGCCCGGGTGTACTCCAACAATGGCGACACGTGCCGCGCGATTGCGCTGGCGCATGGCGGCATCATGCTGCAGCCGAGCTTCATGCTCCAGGACGACTTGCGGCGCGGTGACCTGGTGGAACTGATGCCCGAGTTCCGCGCGATCGAGATCGGCGTCTACGCCGTGTATCCGACGCGCAAGCAGTTGCCGCTCAAGGTGCGCCGGCTGGTGGATTTCCTGGTGGAGGCGTTTCGGGATGTGTCTTGGGGTTAGGGCGTAGGGGGTAGGGGGGGCGGATGAGGCGGGAGCTGCGCGAAAGCTAGCGCAATGCCATGTGTGTGTAGTATTTTGCAAAAAGCTAAATTAGCTAGCTAATACCTTGGCTAGCAGAGCAACTAGCAAAGAAACTGACAGAGCAACTGACAGAGCAACGGGATAAGGGAGTCTATAAGGCATGGCAACTAACACGAAGGGCAAGGCGCTGACGATCACCAATCCGGCTTGCCTGGTCGACGGCTCGGATAGTGAGTTCCGGCACCTGGTAAGCGGCCTGCTGCCGTTTGCCGCCCGCCTGCTTTCCGTGCGCGACGGGTTCGGCAGCCTGATCGGCCTGACGGGCGTCCAGTACTCCTTGATACGGTCCATTGCACATCTCTCGCAACAGGGCGAAGTGACGGTGAACCAATTGGCGGAGCATCTTCATTTGAGCGGGCCATTCGTTACCGTCGAAACCGGCAAGCTCAAGAAGCTCGGGCTGATCGACAAGAAAGCCCACCCCGAAGACAAGCGCAAGATGCTGCTCACGGTAGCTGTGGCTGGCTCCCGGCTCCTGAATGAGCTGACTCCCGTGCAGCAGCGCATCAACGACGTCCTCTTCGAGGGCGTCACCCGCACGGAGTTCAAGGTGCTGTGCTCGGTAGTGGATCGCCTTGTTGTCAACGGGGATCGCGCCGCGCTCGATCTGGCGCATCTTCTGGCGCGGCAGCAAAAAGCGTGACCGTTCACCCCAAGGCGCGCCGCGGCTAGCTTGGTCAGTGGGCCGCCCACTTGATAGCGCCGATGTCGATGCCTTCGCGATGCATGTCCCACAGCGGGCTGAGGTGGCGCAGCTTTGTGACGGTGGCCAGCAACATCTGAATCACTTGCTCCACTTCCGCCAGGGTCGTGTACCGCCCGAGCGTAAAGCGAATCGAGCTGTGCGCCAGCTCGTCGCTGCGCCCTAGTGCGCGGAGCACGAAAGACGGCTCAAGCGACGCGGATGTACAGGCCGAGCCGGAGGAAACAGCCACGCCCTTGATGCCCATGATCAGGGACTCCCCCTCAACGAAGTTAAAGCTGACATTGAGGTTATGGGGAATGCGACTGGCCATGCTGCCGTTGACATAGACCTCGTCGAGTTGCCTGAGCCCGGCCAGCAGCCTGTCCCGCAGGCCTGCAACCCGGCGCGATTCCTCGGCTAGTTCCAGCCTGGCGATGCGGAAAGCCTCACCCATGCCGACAATCTGGTGCGTTGCCAGCGTACCGGATCGCATGCCCCGTTCATGCCCGCCGCCGTGCATCTGCGCCTCGATGCGCACGCGCGGCTTACGCCGGACGTAGAGCGCGCCGATGCCCTTGGGCCCGTACACCTTATGCGCGGTCACGGTCAGCAGGTCGATCTTGAGCGCCTCGAGATCGATGGGGATCTTGCCGGCGGCCTGCACGGCGTCGCAATGAAAGAGGATGCCCTTGGCCCGGCATAGCTCGCCAATCTCGGCAACCGGCTGGATGACGCCAATCTCGTTGTTGACCATCATCACGGATACCAGGATGGTGTCGGGACGCAGCGCCGCGCGCAGGGCGTCAAGGCCTAGCAAGCCATCCTCCCCGACGTCGAGGTACGTGACCTCAAAGCCCTGGCGCTCCAGCTCACGGCAAGTGTCGAGCACCGCCTTGTGCTCGGTCTTGACCGTAACGATGTGTTTCCCCTTGCCGCTGTAGAAATGGGCCGCGCCCTTGAGCGCCAGGTTGTTCCCTTCCGTCGCGCCTGACGTCCAGACGATCTCGCGGGGATCCGCATTCAGCAGTGCCGCAACCTGCTCGCGCGCCGTCTCCACGGCCTGTTCGGCATGCCATCCGTAGCGATGGCTGCGTGAAGCGGGATTGCCAAAGTGCTGGTACAGGAACGGCACCATCTTGTCGACAACGCGAGGGTCGACAGGCGTGGTGGCGCTGTAGTCCATGTAGATGGGGGCCGCAGTGGGTTCGCCTTGCATTGCTTTGTTCTCCTGAATCGTGTCGATGCACCTGTTTCCCTGCGGGGAGCAGGGTCCGTCACAGGGTTTGTGTTGGTTCAAATACCGTTCAATAGTAGCATTTATTAATACGTAAGTTACAAAGATAAATGGATGTTGAGCGCGCTTGCGCCCGCGTGCGGGCACGGCAGGGCATCCAGGCTTCGGCGCACTGAGAGCGCCAACACCGCAGGCACCATCCAAGGGTTTTCACCAGCTTGAATTGCAAACTCCAATAGCATTCAATACTACCTAAGTTACAAAGGTAAAAAACAAAGACAAGTGAGCGATGGGTCGTGTTGGAATGATCCGCGGCTCGGATTCTGTACAGGAGGGATGATGGCCGAAACCTATGCAAAGCGCGAAGTGGATTCCGAGGCTGGTGCCGATGAGCAGCGCCGCTTCAGAAGCACGCTCGCCATGTTCGCCACCGGAGTGGCCGTGATCACCGCGCCCCGGAAAGAAGGGGTACCGGTTGGCATCACGGTGGCGTCGTTCAACTCGGTCTCGCTCGATCCGCCCCTGATCTTGTTCTCGGTGGATCGGCGTTGCCTGAGCCTGGAGGATCTTTGTTCCACCTCCCGGTACGCCGTCAACGTGCTCGAGGAAGGCCAGCAAGACATTTCCAACCGTTTTGCCAAGGCGAACTCTGGCAAATGGGATGGCATCGGCTTGGCGGCGCAGGGTGGCGAAGCCCCGGTGCTACTGCCGGATGCGCTCGCCACGTTCGAGTGTGAGCCATATGCGCAACATGACGGTGGCGACCACGTCATCTTCATCGGACGCGTCATTCGCCATCAGGCCCGGCCCGACGGCAGGCCACTGGTCTTTTTCGGAGGCAGGTATCGCGCGCTCGAAAAGTCGCCTGCAGCCCCCGTGTGAATCAACAACCGCTACGTATTTAGGAGAGAAGACATGGTCAAGACTGGTAGCCAGCATATCGAGATGCTGCGTGACGGCAGAGAGGTCTACCTCGACGGCAAGCGCGTGACGGATGTCACCACGCACGCCGCCTTCCGGAACTCGATCCGGAGTTACGCAAACCTCTACGACTTTCAGGCACGCCCGGAGAACATCGAGAAGATGACATTCGAGTCGCCGGACACCGGCGACCGCGTGAGCCGGATCTGGCAACTGCCGCAGAGCTATGACGACCTGGTCCAGCGCCGGATGGCGCTTGAGGCCTGGACCGAACTGCACTATGGCTTCATGGGCCGCTCGCCGGATCACGTGGCGTCCTGCATCTCCGGCATGTATATGGGGATCGACGTCTTCGAGCAGCATGACCGGGCGCGGGCCGGCGCCCTGCGCGAGTACTACAAGTACGCCCGGGACAACGATCTCTTCCTGACGTACGTCATCGTCAACCCGCAAGCCAACCAGTCGAAGGCGGCGCACGAGCAGGAGGACAAATACCTGGCCGTAGGCATCGTCGACCAGGATGCCGAAGGCATCACGGTGCGCGGCGCAAAGATGCTGGCCACCAGCGGCATCATGGCCAACGAGGTGTTCTGCAGCTGCATCCAGCCCTTGCGCGAGGGCGACGAGATGTACGCGCTGTCGTTCGCGGTGCCCATGAACATCAAGGGCCTGAAAGTCATGTCGCGCAAGTCGTACGAAGCCAACGCGACTTCGGTGTTCGACAACCCGCTGTCGAGCCGCTACGACGAGAACGATGCGGTGCTCTACTTCGACGACGTCAAGGTGCCATGGGAGCGCGTCTTCATCGCGGGCGATGTCGGCATGTGCGCCAAGCAGTTTCATGCCACGCCGGCCCATAGCTACCAGAACTACCAGTGCCAGGTAAGGCTGATGGTGAAGCTGCGCTTCCTGGTAGGCATCGCGCAGAAGATCACCGAGATCAACGGCACCAACGGCTTCCCGCAGGTGAGGGAGATGCTGGGCCAGCTCGCCGCCGAGGCGGGGATGGTGGAGGCCTTCGTCTATGGCATGGAATCCAAGGGGCGCATGGAGCGGGGCTACTTCATGCCGGACCGCAACCTCCTGTACGGCTCGCAGGTGATCACCCAGCAGCTCTACGCCAAGGTGCTCAATACCCTGCGCGAGCTGGCGGGCGGCGGGATGATCATGCTGCCGTCGAGCCTTCGCGATTTCGAGAACCCGGAACTGGCCAGGATCATCGAGAAGACGCAGAAATCTTCGGCCTGCAGTCCGGAGGAGCGCGTCAAGTTCTTCAAGCTGGCATGGGATGCAGTGGGGTCCGAGTTTGCATCGCGCCACAACCAATACGAGATGTTCTATGCGGGCGCGGGCTTCGTGACCAAGGGCCACACCTATCGGACCTACGACTGGAAGAAGGCCACCGGCCTGGTCGACAACATCCTGGACAGCTATTCGCTCAGCGCGGAGCTGGGCCAGTTGGCACGCGCCGCCTGAGCGGGTAGCGGTGCTCTGACATTCATTGCCACACACGGAGATAACCATGGCGATCAACAAGCTTCACGATGAGTTCCACACCATCGACCTGGCGAGCGGCTGGGAGGTGCCTGCGGGCTATCCCGCGGGCATCCAGCAAAAGATCCTGTCCGGCTCGCTCGATGAAAGCGGCGGCCGCGGCAGCCGCACCCGCCTGCTGCGCTTCCAGCCCGGTGTATTCACTACCGCGCCGTTCGTGCATCGCTACTGGGAGGAGGTGTATCTGCTCAGCGGCGACCTGACCGTCGGCAACGACGAACAGGGCGAGGGCGGGCAGGCGTTCGATCCGCACACTTATGCATGCCGTCCGCCGGGCGCCTTCCACGGGCCCTTCAAGTCGAACGCGGGTTGCATGTTGCTGGAAATCCACTACTTCGACCCGGCCTGATCATGCTGGCGACCGTGGATTCCGTGATGCGCCAGCTCTCTGCGGGCACCGCCGACGCGGCGTCCTTGCTGGCGGGCTGTGTCGAGCGCGCCTGCAATCCCGGCGGGGAGGGCGAGCGCGTCTTCCCGCACGGCGTGAGCATGGCCGCGTCGAAGCAGGCCAGGGCAAGCGACATGTTGCGCGGGCAGGGCGTGGCCGGGCCGCTGTCGGGCTTGCCGATCTCGGTCAAGGACCTGTTCGACGTGCAGGGCGACGTCACGCGGGCCGGTGCGTGCGTGTTGCCTGAACAGGTTGCCACGGCGGATGCGCTCGCCATTGCACGGTTGCGCGCGGCTGGCGCGGTCTTTGTCGGGCGCACCAACATGACGGAGTTCGCGTATTCCGGGGTTGGCATCAATCCGCACTACGGCACGCCTCGCAATCCGTTCGAGCGTGGGGTTGGCCGCATTCCCGGTGGTTCCTCGTCCGGGGCCGCGGTGTCAGTGACGGACGGCATGGCCGTGGCCGCGATCGGCTCGGATACGGGCGGCTCGTGCCGGATTCCCGCAGCGCTTTGCGGCATTGCGGGGTTCAAGCCCACGGCGCGCCGGGTGCCGCTGCAGGGAACGGTACCGCTGTCGCCCAGCTATGACTCGATCGGCGGCCTGGCGCGCACGGTTGCCTGCTGCGCCGCGCTCGACCGGGTCATGGCGGGCGAGCCAGATGAGCCGGTGGCAGCGCGTCCGGTGCGTGGCCTTCGGCTGGCCGTGGCAAGGAACGTAGTGCTCGACGGGCTTTGCGCCGAGGTGGCCAGCGCCTATGAGCGTGCGCTCGGGCGGCTGGCCGCAGCGGGCGCCGTGCTGCGCGACGTGGCCTTCCATAGCTGGGACCCGTTGCCGGAACTGAGCATCAACGGTGGCCTGGTGGCGGCGGAGGCAAGCGCGTGGCATGCCGAACGGGTTGCCGCGCTGGGCGATCGCTATGACCCGCGTGTGCTGTCGCGTATCCGCATGGGCGAGCAGCAGAGCGCCGCGGACTACCTGCGCACGCGCGCCCGGCGGCTGGCGTTGTGCCGGGAGGCGCAAGGCGAAATGCAGGGGTTCGACGCCGTGGTGCTGCCGACCGTGCCAATCGTGGCGCCACGCATTGCCGATCTGGCCGATGACGCTGCGTTCTTCAGTGTCAACCGGCTGTTGCTGCGCAACCCCGCCATCGCCAATGTGCTCGACCTGTGCGCCGTGAGCATGCCGTGCCATGAGGCGGGCGATGCGCCGGTCGGGTTGATGCTGTTCGGGCCGCCCATGGCGGACCGGCAACTGCTCGGCATCGGCATGGGCATCGAGGAAATCCTGCGCAGCCACGAGATGTAGGCGCTCTATGGCCGCCTTGTAGCCGCATTATCCGCCGACAAAACCTTGTCGCGGCTTCTAGCAGTCCAGCAATGGAGAGGAGAGAACATGTTTCGCTTTCGATTCAAGCCAGTGTTCCTGGCTGGCACGATGTTGGGGTTTTCGGCGATTGCCGCGGCACAGCCGGGCAAGATCAGCGACGGCGTGGTGAAGATCGGCGTCCTGACGGATATGTCGTCGATTTTTTCCGATATCGGCGGGAAAGGGTCGCTGGTGGCGGCGCAGATGGCGGTGGACGATTTCGGCGGGAAGGTGCTGGGATCCGATATCAAGGTGGTTAGCACCGACCACCAGAACAAGACCGACGTGGCCGGCACCATCGCGCGCGACTGGTTCGACAACCAGAAGGTCGACGTCATCCAGGACGTCTTGCCGTCCTCGGTAGCGCTCGCGGTGTCCAACCTGGGCAGGGACAAGCACAAGCTGGTGATTGCCAGCGGCGCCGGCACGACAAGGCTGACCAACGAGGATTGCTCGCCTTACACCATCCAGTATTCCTACGACACCTATGCCTTTGCGGCCAATACGGTAAAGGCGCTGGCAAAAGGGGGCGACAACAGCTGGTACTTCCTGACGGTCGACTACGCGCTGGGCGCATCCCTGGAGAAAGACGCGACGGACGCCCTGGCCTCGGTAGGCGGGAAGATCGTCGGCAAGGCGAAGCATCCCATCAATTCCCCCGACCTGTCGTCCTACCTGCTGCAAGCCCAGGCGTCGGGCGCCAAGGTGATCGGCCTGGCCAATGCCGGCAGCGATACCGTCAACGCGCTGAAAACCGCCCGGGACTTCGGCATTGGCGGCGCAGGAAAGCAGAAGCTGGCGGGCCTGCACATGTTCATCAGCGACATCCATAGCCTCGGCCTGCAAGCGGCGCAAGGGATGATGCTCACCACCTCGTTCTATTGGGACCGCGATGACGCGGCCCGCGCGTGGTCGCAGCGCTTCTTCGAGAAGACCCGGAAGATGCCCACGCTCGTGCAAGCCGGCGTGTACTCGTCAACGATGCACTACCTGAAGGCGGTCCAGGCCGCGGGGACAGACGAGACCGATGCGGTGGTGGCGAAGATGAAGGCCAGTCCCATCAACGATTTCTTTGCGACCAATGGAAAGATCCGTGCCGACGGATTGATGGTGCATGACATGTACCTCGTCGAGGTCAAGAGCCCGCAGGAATCCCGGAAACCTTGGGACTACTACAAGATCAAGCAGGTCATTCCAGCCAGCGAGGCGTTCCGGCCCATCGCTGCCAGCAAGTGCGCCTTGCTCAAGAAATAACGATTCGCAACCACGGAGACATCATCATGCTGACATTCGATATCGAGACACGCACCGGCAGGTGGCAGCGCGTTGTGACCGTCAAGCAGCTCGTCATCGCGGGCTGGACGGGTAGGGATGCCGACGCAATGGAAAAACACATCCGCGAGCTCGAAGCACTGGGCGTCAAGCGGCCAGCGGCGACCCCGGTCTTCTACCGGGTTGCGGCGCAGCGGCTGCAATCGCAGCCAGCGATCCAGGTCAGCGGAAATGCCAGCAGCGGCGAAGTGGAGTTCCTGCTGCTCAAGGACCAGGGCGAGATCTATGTTGGCATTGCCTCGGACCACACCGACCGGGAGGTGGAGACCTATGGCATCACGGTGTCCAAGCAGATGTGCGACAAGCCCTGCGCGCAAGTGCTATGGCGCCTGGCCGACATCGTCAAGCACTGGGACCAGCTTATCCTGCGCGCCTACGCGACCATCGACGGCGAGCGCGTGCTGTATCAGCAGGGGCCGGTGACGGCAATGCGTTCGCCCCAGGACCTGCTCGACAGGTTTGCGGAGCACGGCGGCAGTTTTGACGACGGTACCGCCATGCTGTGCGGCACGCTGGCGGCCATTGGCGGCATCCGGATGGCGGATCGCTTCGAGATCGAACTGGAGGATCCGGTTCTCGCCCGCTCGCTGCACCACGCGTACGCGGTCGAAACGTTGCCCGTCCACGGCTAGGGCTGCTGGCCGGATCCGCTGGCCGGATCCGCCTGCCAGACCCGTATTCCCGATGCATGCCAAAAGCGACAAAGCGATGCACCACGAAGATTCCATACTAGAAACGCACAGCCTGACCAAGTCGTTCCGCGGCTTCACCGCCGTGTGCGACGTCAACCTCAAGGTGCGGCGCGGCTCCATCCATGCCTTGATCGGCCCCAACGGCGCCGGCAAGACCACCTGC